>JAUIHC010000367.1 GCA_030432455.1 Phycisphaerae bacterium
ATGCCGCCGCCGGGTTCGCCCTGATCGGGAGCCTGCTCCTCGGGCTCGACGCCGGCGCCGAGCAGGCTCAGCACCTCGTCGCGGACCTCCTCGAGCTTCAGGCCGAGGTTCATGAGCACCTGAGCGGCGACGCCGTCGTGCTCACGCAGCAGACCGAGCAGGAGATGCTCGGTGCCGACGTAGTTGTGGTTGAGGTTGCGGGCCTCCTCGATGGCGTACTCGATGACCTTCTTCGCCCGCGGGGTCTGCGGGAGCTTGCCCATGGTCACCATCTCGGGGCCGCTCTTGACGAGCTTCTCGACCTCGAGTCGAACCTTGCGGAGGTCGATGTCGAGGTTCTTCAGGACGTTCGCGCCGACGCCCGAGCCCTCCTTGACGAGACCGAGCAGGATGTGCTCGGTCCCGATGTACTCGTGATTGAACCGCTGCGCTTCCTGGTTCGCGAGGGCCATCACCTTGCGGGCTCGATCGGTCAGGCGTTCGAACATGGGATACTCCGGGTGTGAGGGCGTGACTCGCCCGAGGCCCATCCTATGCGGGCCGGAAGCGGGTCGACGCGGCGACGGGAATGCCGCAAGCGGCGTGCCGGACGACCTCTCCCCAACGTCATCGGACGCTCAAGGGTTCGGATCGACCCGGATACGGGATCGCATTCACGATTCCAGACGTATCCTCGGACGAATGTGGCGATCCCGGCCTGCCATCCTGACGGTCCTGGTGGTGTCGGCCTGCGGACCGTCGGTGATGGGTATGGGGTGCGATCCCCGCTCGGGATCGCCCATGTCGTGGTCGGTGGTTCCGCCGCTGGAGGTGCCCGATCGGGTCGAGGTGCCGTCGCCCGTGAAGGTGGCGATCACTCGGACCGACGGTGGTCGGGCGGTCGGACCGTGGTCCGGCTTCGATCTGCAGGGGATCTCCGGCCCCGATTCCAGCGTCCGCTGGGAGGACATCACGCCCCCCGATCGCCTGCGGCTGGGCCGCCTGTTGATCAGGGCGTCGGGCTCGGAGGCGGTCGAGGCCTGGGCCCTGCTCATCGCTGCGCTCGAGCTCTCCGACGCCCCGGACATGGCCGACCGTGCCCGGGATCGGTGTCGATCACTGGCTCGGGATCGCGAAGATGTCCGGGACGAGGCGGTTCGGAGGATCGTCGAGGAGGCGCGTCGGAAGAGGGAGCGAGCCGCGGCCGCCGTGTCCGCGGCGACCCTGCGGGTCACCCGACCGCACCTCGAACCGGTCCGAAGCGGCGGATCGGCCGTTCCTGCGCCTCGGCCGGGGCGGATCCCCGCGGAGATCGAGCAGGATCGGGCGGCGCTGCGGCGAATCGTGGACACCGAGATCGGCGGGCTCGGGCTCGAGATCGTGCCGACCGCGCACACGATCACCGCCGCGGCCGGAACCCTCGAGGAGGTCGCCGCGATCGGGGTCCGGTCGGATCGAATGCTGGCGATCACCCGGCAACGGCTCGGCCTGGCGCCTGATGCCCCGCTCCCGGCCGGGGGGCTGGCGATCGTCGATCCCGGAGACTCGGACGACGCCCGGGTGCTGATGGCTCGCCATCTGGTCGACTGGCCCGAGGATGAACCCTCGATGCTGCTGCCTCGGCCGGAGGGGTGGTTGGCGGTGCTGGCGGAACCGGCTCCGGAACCGCTTCGGCGGTGGGCGGCCACCCTCCCCGACGGGCGGGCGGAGATGGTCTGGCGGGAGGTCGAACAGGCCCGCATCGCTGCGCGGGTCGCGATGCTCGACGCGGGCGGCGGGCGGGTGCCTGCGTGGATGGTCGAAGGCTTCGCCGAGGCCGCGGCTCAGGCGATCGTGGAGGTCGCCCCGCTCGAGCGATTCGGTCGCGGGCCCGCGGTGGCGGCGATCCGGAGCGGTCGTCATCCCGGATGGATCGCGACGGTGCCGCCGGGCGATCGGCGGTGGTCAGCGGAGGGCGAGGCGCGTCGGACCGCGCATCTCCTGATGTCCCGACTGCTCGAGTCCAGCGACGCCACGGTCCCCGGAATCGTGCGGGACCTGTCCGCCGGGGTGGAGATCGACGACGCCTTCCGTCGGTGGACCGGACGATCGGTCTCGGGGTGGTTCGACGACGCCGCGGACTGGTACCTCACCAACGACTGACCGCGTGCCTACTCGGGGGCATCGATCTCGGGGGTCGTCCCCGGCTCGACGACCCGCCCGTCCTCGATCCGGACCACCCGATCCGCGTAGGCGGCGACCTTCGGATCGTGCGTGACCATGACGATCGTGAGGCCGGCATGATGTCGCCGCCGCAGGAGATCGAGAATCTCCCGGCCGGTGTGGGCGTCGAGGTTGCCGGTCGGTTCGTCGGCGAGCAGGATGCCCGGGCCCGCGGCGAGGGCCCGCGCGATCGCGGTCCGCTGGCGTTCACCACCCGACAGCTGGCTCGGTCGGTGTTCCAGCCGCGGGCCGAGTCCGAACTCCTCCAGCGTGCGTCGGACGGCGGTGGCGTGGTCGCCGTGCCGGATGCGGCGACGCTCGACGAAGGCCTGCGCGAGCTGGAAGACGAGGACCGCCGCGGCGGCGCCGACCACCGCCCAGGTGCCCGCGAGCACGGCGATCTTGCCGGTGGTCGGCACGTCGGCGTCGGGCAGGACCCCGCCGCCGATCGACCAGCCCAGTCCCGCGCCGAGGGCGGCTCCGAGCATCGCGATCAGCAGCGGCAGGGCCGCGATCACGAATCCGCCGGGCACGAGCCGCGGGAGCATGGCGTTCTCGATCACCGAGAGTTCGGGCAGCAGGTGATAGAACTGGAAGACGAAGCCGACGTCGCGGTTGCGGTAGGTGTTGAGCGCGCCGCCACGGAGACCGCTCACCCGGCGTCCCCGATGACGGATCTCCCCGGAACCGCGGTCGGGGCGGTCGAGACCTCCGAGCAGATGCAGGAGCGTGCTCTTGCCGCTGCCGCTCGCGCCGAGGATCGCCACCCATTCGCCTTCGCGCACCTCGATCGAGGCGTCCTTGAGCACCGGCACCGGCACGCGGCCGAGGCGATAGGTCTTCCGCAGGTCGCGGGCCTCGAGGACGACCGGATTGTTCGTCGCGTCGTCCATGGTCATTCGTATCGCAGGGCCCGGACCGGATCGGTGTCGGCGGCGCGGGCGGCGGGGATGGCGGCGCCGAGCACGCTGAACACGATCGCGCCGGCCATGGTGAGGACCGCGCTGAACCAGTCCACCTCGTTGGGAATGGTGTTGAAGTAGTAGACGCTCGGATCCCACATCAGGAAGCCCCGATGCAGCAGAAGGGCGGTGCCGACCGCGGCGACGACGATCGTGCCGACCAGCGAGAGCAGCGTTCGCAGCATGCTTCCCTGTCGGGCGTTCCAGATACCAAGACCCGCGAGCACCACCGCGGTCGCGTACGCGGTGATCCACGACCAGCTCGGGGCGGGATGGCCGAGTCCCTCGTGGATCGCGTTGATGTTGCTCGTGACGAACCAGCCGAGCGACGCCCCGAGCACGGCGCCCGCGAGGCCGATCACGAGGCCGTACGCGAGGAAGACCCCGAGGATCCCCGGCCGCGAGGCGCCGACCGCCCGGAGAATGCCGATGTCCCGGGTCTTCTCGTGCACGATCGCCCAGAAGATCGACAGCACGAGGCCGGCGCA
>JAUIHC010000368.1 GCA_030432455.1 Phycisphaerae bacterium
CAGTTCCCCGTGGACGACGAGGGTCGCACGGTCCTCGTGCGCGACGTGACGATGTACTCGAAGGCGGCGTTGTACGACGATGTCCTCCGGTGGCGGCGGGGCGGTCCGCCGCCGAGCGGCGCGTTCAGGCCGGAGGGGGCGATGACGCCGACCGTCGGCACGCGGCCGGTGACCTACCGGCAGGACGAGAAGCCGATCACCGGGGTGAACCGACTGGCCACGCCGACGGTCTTTCCCGGCGGCGTGTTCGGACTGCAGTGGACCGATCCAAGCGTGATCGAGAACGGCGTCGCCCGGTTCCCGACCTCCTTCCGCGACGAGGGCGAGACCCGGGCGTGGGTCACCGACGCCGAGATCCCGGCCGACTCGGGTCTGACCGAGCGGGTCTTCCCCGGCCCGAATCCGACACCCGATCCGTATTCGGCGGAGCCGCTGAGGGGCGCCTGGGCGCAACCCGGCCCTGCGGCCGGGCCGTTCGAGACCGTGCTCGCCGACGGTTCCACCGTCCGCTATCACTGGTACCGATTCATCGACCAGCCGTGCTTCCAGCAGTTCGACTGGACCGACGACGAGCGCGAGGCGCTGCAGTCGATCATCGAAGGCATGCACGAACACTGGCCGATCGACCGCGGCTATCTGCCCGGCCCGGGTGCGGGCGATCTCGCGAGCTTCGACCCGGCGCTCTTCGTCACCCCGCCCGCCGGCCTGGAGGTCGGCTATGTGCCGATCGTGGTCTGGCAGGGACTGCCCTGATCGTCGCGGTCTCGGGCTGCGGCACCGACTACCGGACCTCGCGCGCCTTCCGTGGCGCCTGATTCACGCCACGCCCCGTGATTCTTCGGGCCTCGATGCGCGTCGTCGGTTAGGTTCCAGTCACGTCATGTCCGCACGCCTCGCCATGTTCCGTCGCCTCGTCGCCGTGCCGTTCCTCGTGGCGGCGCCGGTCGCGGCGGCGAGTCCCCGGGCCGACGCCGGCGACGGGCCCCGTCGCGTCGTCGTCTGCACCGACATCTCGATGGGGCTCGACTGCACCAACGTCTTCGGCAGTCCGCCGTCGGCGGCCGATCCGGATGACGCCTGGGCGCTGGCGTGGGCGCTGAACCACCCCGAGTGGGAGGTCGTGGGCGTGGTGGTCTCCTTCGGCAACTGCGCGTGCGAGACGCCGCCGACCACCTGTGATCCCCCGCCCGCGGAACCGGGCGAGATCCCCTGCGAGGTGCTCGATGAACAGGTCGAGATCGCCCGCTGGGTGGTCGAGGCGTGCGGTCGCGACACGCCCGTGCACCGTGGTGCCTCGCGACGGTTCGCGATCGACGGTCCCGCCCCCGCGGGCACGGTCGCGGCGGTCGAGGCGATCCTCGCCGAACCCGGGCCGGTGACGATCATCGGCATCGGTCCGGCCACCGATCCGGCGTATCTCGTGCGTGATCTGGCCGCGGTGGGGCGGCTCGATCGCATCGACCGTCTGGTGCTCGAGATGGGACAGATCGGACCCTGGGCCGGTCAGGCTGGGTTCACGATCAACGGCACGCCGGTCTCCGACTACAACTTCCGCGGTGATCCGGAGGCGGCGCGGTGGTTGCTCGAGGGCGAGGATTCCCTGCCCGAGACGACGCTCGTTCCCTTCAACGCGATCCGCTTCGGCTTCGTCACCGAACCCGGCCTCGACCTGCTGGCGGCGGTCGATCGGGCGACGACCGCTCGCGTCGCCGCCGACTCGCGGGCGTGGCTGGAGAAGTGGGTCGGGATCTTCGGTGAGCCGGGGTTCCACCTCTGGGATCTGGTCTGCATGCTGGCCGTCGCGGACGGCGCCGTCTTCGACACGGTGGCGGTTCGGGCGTCGGTCGAGTGCCTCGACGATCGTCCGTCGCTGCAGCTGGCCGAGATCCGTGGTCGCAGTCGCATCACGGGCGCCCTGCATCTGTCGGGCATGGGCCCGCCGCTCGTCTCGCAGCCGGTCACCTTCGCATCCGCCGAGGCCACCTCGGGCAGCAGCGACCAGAACGTCATCGCGCAGCTCGCACTCAAGGCGTGGTTCGACTGTCCGCCCGCGGCCGATCCCTGCCCGGGCGACCTCAACGGAGACGGGCGGGTGGACGCTGCGGACCTCGGCATGCTGATCGCGATGTGGGGCGTCTGTCCCTGATCTTGCCAAGCAGTCTCCTGCTCACCGGCTCTCGCCGAAGGCGACGAAAGTCGAGATTCGATATTCGACATTCGAATCTCGGCACGCAAGACACCACAATTCCGCTCCCCCGCTCGCGGGGGAGCTGTCGCCGAAGGCGACTGAGGGGGAACCCGCGGGTCAAGGCGGCTAAGAATCCACAGTCGCCTGCTCACCTGCACTCGCCGAAGGCGCCCCCCCTCTCCGCCTCGACGAACACCCGCTTCACGTCGGGATGTTCGGCCCGGATCTCGCGGGTGAGTCGATCGATCGCGAGCTCCACGTCGCCCGCCCGCACGTCGTCGTTGAAATCCACGCTCAGGTTCAGCAGGATGAAGTGCGGCCCCATGTGCAGGGTGAGCACCTCGTTGACCGCGATGATCGAGTCGAGCGTGCCCGCGCGGCGACGCACGTCCTCGACGATCTCCGGCTCGGCCGCCTCGCCGATCAGCAGCGACTTCGTCCGCATCGCCATCCACACCGCGGTGAGGGCGAGGATCACCCCGATGCCGAGCGAGGCGATGCCGTCGAAGATCGGCAGGTCGAAGCCCGCGCTGATGCCGAGTCCGATCGCGGCCACCACGAGCCCGAGCATCGCGGCGGTGTCCTCGAAGAGCACGACGAAGGTCGTCGGATCCTTCGCGGCCCGGATCGCGGCGGGCAGCGAGCGTCGTCCCTGGAGCGCGCGGAACTCGCGGTACGCCAGCCACCACGCGATGCCCTCGAACGCCATCGCGAGCCCGAGCACCACGAAGTTCACCATCGGGTTCTCGACCGGCTTGGGGTCCATCACCCGGTGCCAGCCTTCGTAGAGCGAGATGCCCGAACCGAGCGCGAAGATCAGGATCGCCACCACGAACGACCAGAAGTAGATCTCCTTGCCGTGGCCGAACGGGTGTCGTGGACCCGGCGGCTGCTTCGCCCGCTTGATGCCGTGCAGCAGCAGCACCTGGTTGCCGGTGTCCACCAGCGAGTGGATGCCCTCGGACATCATCGCGGCCGAGCCGGTGATGCCCGACGCGATGAACTTCGTGACCGAGATGAGGGCGTTGCCCACGAGGGCGGCGTAGATGACGGTCTTGTTTCCGGAGGCCATGTGACGCAGCGTATCGACCTCGCGCGCATCCGAACAAAGCCCGAATCCACTGTGTTTCAAGGGGTTTCCGCGCGGCGGCGGGGTCAGCGGCGGCGAGTGGGGGCGTCTCGACGTTCCCGCCGTCGCGCATTCAATCCACCCCTCTTCCCCGGAGCCCCGCATGCCGCATTCGGTCCTGCCCGCCGACGATCTTCGACTCGGAGACTGGGTCGCGATCCGCGACGAGGTCGAGCCCTCGGACTCGATCTCGTTCGACGATCTCGAACCCCCGATGCTTCGGAGGCGACGTCGCGAGCCTTCCGGACCCCAGCCGGGCATCCCGCTGCGGATCCTCGCGATCGCGCTGCCGTGGGTGTATGTCGC
>JAUIHC010000369.1 GCA_030432455.1 Phycisphaerae bacterium
TGACCCGGACCTACCTCCGATCGCACCTCGATCCGATCGCCGACCGCGTGCGACTCGTGGACGGCGCCGCCGACATCCTGCCGGGGATCCGGGTCGAACCGCTTCCCGGTCACACCCCGGGTCAGCAGGGCGTCTTCATCGAGACCTCTGACGGGACCATCGTCTTCCCCGGCGACCTGATCCCGACCGTGCACCACGCCCATCTGTCCGCGGCGACTGCGTACGACCTCGAGCCGTACGAGACGATGCAGGTCAAGCGCCGCTTCCTCGAACGAGCGATCGACGAGTCGCTCGGCATCGTGCTCGATCACGAGACCGGGACGGCGACGGTGCGGCCCCGCCGCGACGACCGCGGACGCATCGAGCTCGTGCCTTTCTGAACGAAGTCGATTTCGCCGGAAGTCGCGGAACCCGGCGGTTTGGGGCCCCGTATGCCGCGAAGCCGACGCGTGGCGCAGGGGTCGCAGGATGGCGCCACATCCACCGGCGTCCGAACCTCCACGAGGTCGGTCGCTCCTCACGCAAGGATTCGTACAGATGAGTCGATCATCCCGCCGGCGATGCGCCGGCGCCGCGATCTCGTGTCTTCTGACCGCCGTCGCCACCGTTCCCGCGAGCGGGCACGGCACCCTCGCCTCCCCGCCCAGTCGCATCCACGTCGGCCGGTTCCAGGACAACATCTCGAACCCGCAGATCCCCGCGATCGCGGCGGCGATCGAGGTCGGCGGCACCCAGCCGTTCTACGACTGGAACGAGGTCGTCAACTTCCATCCCGGGGATGCGTCGTACCAGCAATCGGTGGACTACGCGCTGTCCATTCCCGACGGCCGCATCGCCTCGGGCGGCAACGACAAGTACGCGGGGCTCGATCTGGTGCGCGACGACTGGCCCGCGGCGGCGGTCTCGCCGGGCGCGTTCACGCTCGAATGGGAGGCGACCACGCCGCACAATCCGAGCGTGTTCCGGGCGTGGATCACCACCCCGGACTGGGACCCGTCGCGGCCGCTCGCCTGGTCGATGCTCGAACCGCTGCCGACCGGCGCGCATGTGCAGACCTCCCTCGGATACGACATCCCGACCACGCTGCCGGCCCGGACGGGTCGTCACGCGATCCTCGTGATCTGGCAGCGGATCGATCCGGTCGGTGAAGGCTTCTACGCCCTGTCCGACGTCGACTTCGGCCCGTGCGACGAGCGATGCGAGTGTCCGGCGGACCTGACGCTCGACGGGAGCGTGAACGGCGCGGATCTCGGTCTGCTCCTCGGTGCCTGGGGCACGGCGGGCGGCGATGTGGACGACGATGGTGACACCGACGGCGCGGACCTCGGTCAGCTGCTCGGCGGCTGGGGGTCGTGCGGCCCCGACTGCGACGGTGACGGCGTGTCGGATGCGACCGAGATCGAGCTCGGAGCCGCCGACTGCAACCATGATGGCGTGCCCGACGAGTGCGCTGATCTGCCCGACTGCGACGGCGACGGCGTGCCCGATCCGTGCGCCATCGCCGATGGAGGGGCCGAGGACTGCAACGCGAACCTGATCCCCGACGCCTGCGAGTTCGAGGCGGGCGGCGACGCCGACGGAAACGGCATCCTCGACGAGTGCCAGTTCGACGGGTTCCTCCATCGCTGGCGGGTGACCCAGCAGTGGGAGGGTGGGTTCATCGTCGAACTCGACATCGTGAACGACAGTGGCCAGTGCGTGATGGGCTGGGAGGTTCTCTTCACGCCGGCCGCCTTCGAGGTCACCGGGTCGTGGAACGGTCGGCTCGCCCCGACCGATCCCGGCCTGGTGCGCCTCGTGAACGAGTCGTGGAACGCCGACCTCTGTGCCGGCACCTCGGTCACCATCGGCCTGCAGTGCTCGGGCGTCCCAAGCTTCCCGGAGGAGGTTCTCTTCAACGGAACCCCGACGTCTCCCGCACCGTGAGATCCACGCCGGCCCGTTCCATCGAAGGAGTGGACGGGAACGGACCGACGCTCGATCTCTCCTCACGCCGGACCCCGCTCCCGGGTCCGACCATGCGGCCCGCCTCCCTTCCGGGGGGTGGGCCGCCCACGTGCGGGGTCCCGGACGCCCGAGTCGGACTTTCCCGCGGAGGGCCGACCCGGTACCGTCCCGGTCATGCGTCGTCACTTCCATCGCCTGCTCGGCCTCGCCCTGACCAGTCCCCTGCTGGCCCCCGCGACCGCCCTGGCCCAGAACGCGCCCCGCGATCCGCAGATCGGCCAACGATCCCCCGTCTGGCTGGGGTACCTCGTGGCCGCGGTCTTCGGGGGCATCCTGATCGTGCTCACGCTCCTGCCGTCGAAGCGGCAGCACGACGACCTCTGATCCATCCCCACTCGATCCCGACGCCGACGCCCCGATGGCGCCGACGTCATTCCGGAGAGACCGCATGTCCGGCAAGAACCTCAAGGGCCTGCTCGCCCTGAACGGTGTCGCCCTCGGCCTGTTGGCCGCCGTGACCCTGTCACCCGCCGCCGAGGCCCAGTTCAATCGCGTCCGCGGCGACTACACGATGGTGTCGGGTCGATCGCAGGGCTCGCTGCCCTACATCGTCTACATCGCCAACGAATCGACGCGCGAGATCGTCGCCGTCCGCTACAACGTCCAGCAGAACATCTTCGAGGGCATGGGCTACGCGGATCTCGCGACCGATGCCAACGCCGTCCGCCAGCGCGGCAAGTGATCCGAGGGGAGCCCGCTTCATCATGAACAGCCACCGCATCAACCGTTCGAGCCCGGTTCTCTGGGCCTCCGCCTTCGTCATCCTCGCCATGGCGATCGCGCAGGCCGGCCGACTCGCCCCGAACCCCGCGTACGCGGGTGACGCGATCACCACCGGCAGCGGCCTCTCGCTGCTGACCACGTCGAGCGGCTCGGGACCCAAGGAGGCCCCGTACGACCTGCTCTATGTGATCGACTCGCAGGACGAACTCCTCTACATCTACTGGATCGAGAACGCGAACACCCAGGCGACCAGCAAGCTCAACCTCGTGAACGGCTCCTTCCTGCCGGCGCTGTTCCAAGCCGCTCGCTGAGGCACCGCTCACGTCGACCGAATCTCCGGAGGCGTCGCCGCAAGGCGGCGCCTCCGTTCGCATCCCGCATCGCCCCCTCCGGGAGCCGCCCCGCATGATCCGCCTCCGCACCGTCGATCCCGTGATGGCCGCTCGACGCGCCGCCGAGTTCACGACCCGGTCGATCAAGGCCGGTTCCAAGGACGCGGCGCTGCGGCTTGCGGTGTCGATGACCGATCTCACCACGCTGGAGGGCGCGGACACGCCCGAGCGGGTCCACGCCCTGTGCGATCGAGCCCGCCGTCCGGTTCCCGGCGACCACGACCCTGCGGTGCCGCCGGTGGCGGCGGTCTGCGTCTATCCGACCCTGGTGGCGGTCGCGAAGGCCCGGCTGGCCGGAACCGCCATCAAGGTCGCCAGCGTCGCCACGGCCTTTCCGAGCGGGCAGGCCCCGCTGGACCTCCGACTCGCCGATGTCGCCGCCGCGGTCGAGGCGGGGGCGGACGAGATCGACATGGTCATCAGCCGCGGGGCGTTCCTTGCGGGCCGCTACGACGAGGTGCAGGACGAGATCGCGGCGGTCAAGCGGGCCTGCGGTCCGG
>JAUIHC010000370.1 GCA_030432455.1 Phycisphaerae bacterium
CGTATCGGCGGGACGGACCGACTCGGCGGAGCACCAGCCAGGTCAGGATCAGGTACGCCACCGACAGGCCGATCGCCCAGCCGGTCGGCATCGCTGACCTCCACGAGTCCATCACATCCCGGCCGCTCGCAAGATCCATGATCCAGACCGGCCAGAGATGGACGACGTGGTGCACCACGTAGATCGTCAGCGAGTACCGGCTGAACAGCTCCACCAGTCCGCTGAATCGGGGATGTCGGCTCCGGAACCCCGGACCATCCGCGAGCCAATGGGCGGCCACCAGGAGCACGAGGCACATCCCCAGCGAACGCAGCGTCCAGGGTGTCGCCGCGGGGAACATCGTCCAACCCCCGAGGAGTCGCTCAGCCGTGCCCCCTGCGACGCCGGCCGCACCGTCGAGCACCGCCGACCCCACCAACAGGCCGATCCCCACGGCGAGCCAGCGACCCGACCCGATCGCGTTCCCGGCCTCGCCCCGACGACCTCGTGGATCCGCTGCCTGTTCCTCCCTCTCCTGCACCGGCCCTGCGACGATTCCCGCGGAGAGATAGCCCAGAAGCGTAAACGCGAGCCACGGGAAGATCGGGAAGTAGCCCGTCGCCAGATATCCGATGAGCACGTCGGACAGCGCGAATCCAGGATCGAACGAATCGTCGTTCCAGTACGCGGGATAGTCGGCCATCTCGCGGAAGAGTGGCGCCGCGATCAGGACCATCACCATCATCAAGGCGACCACCGGGCGGGGCATCCGCCGCGCGACCTCCAGCACCAGCAGCCCCGATCCGACGAAGGTCAGAACGTCCCAGTTGAAGACATCCTCCGGCATCCAGACGACGACGTTGAAGAGCACGCCGACGCCGAACACGAACAGGCCGCGTCGGATGGTGGTTCGAGAGATCTCCTCGTCGGTCGCGCCTCTGGCGAGCCGCCCTCGCCACCAGAGCACCCAGCTCACACCGGAGAGATAGGCGAAGACCGGCGCTCCAAGCCCCGCGAACGGCGGGGTCCAGCCGGACAGGTTCTCGCCGAAGTGCACGACCACCATGACCGCGATCGCCATGCTGCGGAGGATGTCGATCGACGTGTGACGCATGATCGGTCAACCAGGAGACAGGTCAGGGTCTCGAACAGAAAAATCGGGACAGGCGACCATTTCGACAATGTCGTGTCGTACCACTCCGCGCCCTGGAAAATGTCGCCTGTCCCGATTTATGGCGGAGGATGTCGATCGAGGCGAGGTGTGACGCACGGTCAGTCCGCCGCGAGGCTGGTCAGGATCTCGAAGAGCCACAGAATCGACTGGAATCCCAGCACCACGAGGATCGCCCATTCCAGCGTGTGGCCGGTCCGGGCGATGCCCGCCTCGCTGGTCCGCTGGCCGCAGGCGTCGTAGACATCGTGATACACCTCCAGCTGCGCCTCGACCGCCTCGTACCTCGCCTCCATCCGAAGACGCTCCCGCCATCGGTCGGCGATCTGGCTGCCGAGGGTCGGCGGATGCATCAGCGGCGAGAGCAGGTACGGCGCGATGCGGACCAGCCGGGCCCGGAGTTCGACCGTTCGCCGATACCGACGCCGCAGTTCGGCCCGACGCGGCGCGGAGACCGTGAGCGCGTCGAAGGCGTCCGAGGCATCCGCCTCGAGATCGTCCCATCCTTCGGCGGCCGCCCGCTCGATCGATTCGAGCGCGGCTTCATGACGGGCGCCCTCGACGACCGCCGCGATCGCCGACTCGAGCCGGTCCTCGGTCGCGAGCACCACCGCCCGCCCGGGTCGCCAGATCACGTGCGCCCGGTGGAAGGTGATCCAGACCGTCGGCACCGCGGCCTCCGGCGACGCCGCCTCGACCCAGTCGCGCCAGGCCTCGGGGACCGTCTCCAGGCTCGCGGGAAGCGTTACCAGCTGGAGCCCCGCCTCCTCGACCGTGATCGTCCGTGCACCATCCGGAAGCGGGGGACGATCGGCGATGGACCGGTCTTCGTCGGGTGACGGACTCATGAAGGCTGACTCCAGCGGCCCGCGACGAGATCCGCCGCGATGCAGGATGCGACATGCGTCGCGGAATCGTGGACCCCGTTCAGGGTCGAGTCGTAGAGGTAGTCCCCGACCACATGGAGGTCGGGGTGATCCGGCGCGGCGGGCTGATGACGACGATCGATCGGCCACGGCCGGGTCCCGCCGGGCAGGGCATTCACGGCCGAGCGCCAGCGATGGACGCGGGTCTCGATCGGCCCGCGATCGCCCCGCCCGAACCGCGGTGGCAGCGCCGCGAGCACCTCGTCGGCGAGTCGATCGTCGGCGAGTTCGCTCAGCGCGACCGCGTCCTCGCCCGCCACCAGCCACCCGAGCACGCCGTGGTCGAGATCCACGACCCGCGACGACTCGTCGTAGAGGCAGCACCCCCCGAAGGCGTCGAGCATGCAGTACGAGTCCTGCATCATCGACCTCCAGAACGGCCGGTCGAAGAGCATCGTGATCCGCAGGTAGTGCGCCGGATGATCGTGATGCGACCAATGGTCCCGCATCGGTTCCGCGAGCGTCTCCGGCGAGAGCGTCACCGCGGGAACGGCATCGTGCGGGAGCGCGAGAATCACCACGTCGGCGACGTCGATCTCCGACCGATCGTCGGATCGGATCGCCAGTTCGAAGCCCCGGTCCGCATCGGCCGAGATCGCCGTCACCCGGGCGCCGAGTCGAATCGCCGCCCGCAGTCGTGCCGCCAGCGCCTCGGGGAGGCGCTGGTTTCCTCCGACGATCCCGTAGAGCCGCATGTAGGCGGCGTCGTTCATGAGATGGTTCTGGAGGCCGTAGTCGACGCTGGTCCGATCGGGCTCGGTGGCCAGATCGCTGTGCAAGAAGCACTCGATCATGCCGCGAGCCGCAGGATCCTCGATCGTCCCGAGCAGGTCGCCGAATCCGCCGCGGGCGAACTCGGCGGCGGCGCCGGAGCGTGGATCGTCCGAGCCGTAGAACTCCGCGGGCGTCATGCGATTCCGGGTCGTCCGATCCCAGGCGATCAGCGACTCGACGGTCCGATCGCCGAAGGACTCGCGCACGTCCTCGAGGTTGGAGACCACGCGATCGCGGAACACCATCGATGCCCCGCTCATCGTCGCGATCGGCAGACCGAGCTCGCGGACGAGGTCCTTGAGCGGGTCGTACCCGTGGTGCTCGTAGTCGTAGAACTCCGCGGCACCGGCCTCGTAGCGGACCCCGGCCGCGTCGAACGACGGCGTCAGGATCTTCCCACCGACCCGGTCGGACGCCTCGAGGATCGTGATCTCGACCGGACGATCGACGAGCCGCTCGATCTCGTACGCGGTCATCAGCCCGCCGGGACCGCCGCCGACGATCACGATCCGCGGCGGCCGACCTCGGACGGGCGAGAACATCGGCGATCCGGGCTTCGAGGTGGACGGCATGGAGGCGAGGGGAGACGGGTGGGAGGCGCGGGGATCGGGCGGGCGACGGCACGACATTGCCTCCCCCACCCCCCCCGGGGACGGAAAACCACCCGGATTCGAGCCGATTCTCCCGGAAGCCTCGGCCCTCGCGTCGCCGATCGTCGCGGGGTCGGTCCCGGCACGCGATCAGACCACGCCCTGATCCATCATCG
>JAUIHC010000371.1 GCA_030432455.1 Phycisphaerae bacterium
CGATCAATCGATCCGCGGTCGAACGCTGGAGGCGCTACGAGCGTCACCTCGGGCCGCTGCTCGCGGCGTTCCCGCTCGAGTCGTCGGCCTGATCGGCCGGACTCGGGATCTCCGGCCAGTCGCACGGACGCGTCGCCGCCCGGACGAACCTCGCCTGATAGTCGTCGGCGGAGATCTCGATGACGCCGAACCGTCGGATGTGGTCGTTCTGGAACTGGACGTCGAAGACCTCGAACCCGGCTCGTCCGAGCGTCCGAATCGTCTCGACCAGCACCACCTTGCTCGCGTCGGTTCCGCCGAGCCGCGGGCGGGAGAACATCGACTCGGCCATGAACGCCGAGCCGAGGTGCACCCCGTAGAGCCCGCCGACCAGCACCCCGTCGCGCCACGCCTCGACGCTGTGGGCGAAGCCCCGCTCGTGGAGTTCGAGGTACGCGACCGTCATCTCGGGCGAGCACCAGCAGCCGTCCCGACGCTCCCGATGGCACTCGTCGAGCACCTGTTCGAAGGCGAGATCGGTGGTGATCTCGAACGGACGCCGACGAATGGTCCGGGCGAGGCTGCGGGGCACGTGCACCCCGCCGAACTCGATGATCGCCCGCGGATCCGGGCGAAAGAGATGCACGGCGTCCTCCTCGGCGTCCCACATCGGGAACGCGGCCGCGGCATAGATCCGAAGAAGCAGGTCGGCGTCGAGCACGTCACGGAGTCCGAGCGGGGGGAGAAACCTGAAGATGGCCGAAGAATCGGAGAATTCTCGGACCATATCGGGGCCCGTCCGATATTCTCCACCGGTCCCCTCCCGGCATCGAGGCTTCCGACTCGTTCCCAGTCGCAGGCGTGTGCCACGACACGAGAGACGACGATGCCGAGACGACTGATCTGGAGAACACGATGACGAACATCCGACGCCGCATGATCACCCCTCTGGCGATCGCCTGCTCCGGCCTGCTCACCAGCCTCGTCATCACGGACGCCGTCCGCGCCGACGAGGAAGTGGTGGCGACGGTCGGGCAGAAGCGGATCCGGGCCCGGGTCGATGGCGGAACCGGGAAGGTCGAGGCGGCTCAGGTCGAAGAGAAGACCGCCCCCACGGTGGAGGACTGGGAGGTCACGGAGCCCGAGACCGAGATCGTCGAGGAGACCATCGAGGACTCCGACGCCGGTGACTCCATCGACTTCGACGACTGCAACGGCAACGGCGTGGACGACCTCCTGGAGATCGCCGAGGGAGACGCGGACGACGCCAACGGCAATCTCGTCCCCGACCGATGCGAGTTCGACTACGGCGACCTGAACCTCGACGGCCAGATCAACGGCGGCGACCTCTTCGTGATCCTCGGATGGTTCCAGGCGCCGTTCCCGCTCTACGGCGACCTCAACTTCGACGGAATCGTGAACTCGGGCGACATGGGTCTGCTCCTGTCCCGCTGGGGCGCCAGTCCGTTCTGAGTCGCCGCCGCGACGAGTGCCAGACGACTCCGACCCGGTCCTCCGTCATCGAGGGCCGGGTCGTTTCGTAGACTCCCCGGTGTCCGGTCCGGGCCGGCGTTCATGCCGCCCGCCACTTCAGGAGCCCGCACATGAAGTATCGACGACTCGGCCGCTCCGGCCTTCAGGTCTCGGAGATCGGATTCGGATCCTGGCTGACCCTCGACGAGGGCGACCTCGACCGTGCCGCGACCCTGCACCGCACCGCGTACGAACAGGGCATCAACTTCTTCGACACCGCCAACCAGTACGGGCTCGGCACCGTCGAGTCGGTGGTCGGCGCCTCGCTCGAACCCTTCCGACGCGAGACCTATGTGCTGGCGACCAAGGCGTTCTGGCCGTACATGCAGGACTGGCCCTTCCCCGGCGCCAACGACCGCGGTCTCTCGCGAAAGCATCTCTTCCAGGAGATCGACAAGAGCCTGAAGAAGCTGCGGACCGACTACGTCGATCTGTACCAGTGCCACCGCTTCGACCCGGACACGCCGCTCGAGGAGACCTGCCGCGCGATGAGCGACATCGTGACCGCGGGCAAGGCGCTGTACTGGGGCGTGAGCGAATGGACCGGCGAGCAGATCGAGGAGGCGGTCTCGATCTGCGAGGACGCGGGCTGGCACCGTCCGATCTCGAACCAGCCGATCTACAACATGATCGATCGTCACTGGGAGGACGACGCCTTCCCGTCCACCGCCCGCTGCGGGCTCGGCAATGTCTGCTTCAGTCCGCTCGCGGAAGGTCTCCTGACCGGCAAGTACGCGGACGGCACGCCCGCCGACGCCCGCGCCGCCGACGAACGCAAGGGGCAGTTCATCCGCCGCCGGTTCACCGAGCAGAACCTCGACAAGGTCCGCAAGCTCGGGCAGCTGGCGGCGGATCTCGGCGTCCCGCTCTCGACGCTCGCGCTGCGGTGGTGTCTGCGACGCGAGGAACTCGCAAGTTGCATCATCGGTGCCAGCCGCCCCGAGCAGATCATCGAGAACGCCACCGCGCCGGACTTCGGCTGGGACGAGGCGCTCGAGGATCGCATCGAGGCCGTGCTGGGCTGATTCCGAGGGCGATGGCGGTCATCGGCGATCTCGATGACTCTCGGCGGCGGATCTTCGGTATCGCGAAGTCGGCTGCTATCCTCGACTCTCGAGGTCGAAGACGCCCGAGACCGACGTTGGTCCGAACCGCGTCCATCCCGTGCCGGACCAGATTCGAAGGAGCGCGGCCATGCTTGCAGAGACCATCCGCGATCTCTTGAAGGCGACACCGTTCCGGTCGTTCCGAATCCACATGTCGGACGGCGAGGTCCATGAGATCCGACACCCGGAGCTCGCCTTCCTTCCTCCCAAGTCCACCGTGATGCATGTCTGGTATCCGGACACGCGGCGGAACGCATTCCTGCACATCCGGCTGGTCACCTCGGTCGAGCCGATGTCCAACGACGCGGACGACGCCGACGAGCGTCGCGTCGGATAGACCCGGGACCTCTGCGAGACCAGTTCAGTCCCCGACGACACGAACCGAATCGACCTGACCAAGCAGGACCTGAAGTTGCAGGCGATCCCCCGCCGCGGGAAGTCGTCGCGTGCCATCCTCGGCGGGCGGCATGGTGTGCGCCGGCACGCGGAGCATCGTCGCGCCGGACTCGCCGTCGATCGTGACCTGAAGATCGAGATAGAGATCACCGTGGATCGACACCGGGGTGGCGGTGGCGACGGTGACGATGACGGTTCCGGCGATGGGGAGCATGGGGGGATTCTGGATTCGAGATTCGAGAGTCGATTGCAGCGGGCTTCAGGACTTCTGGCGGGTGATGGTTCGGATCTGACAGAACTGGCGGTGTCCGTACTTGCCGCTGTGCCAGCCGTAGCCACTCTCCATCGCGCCGACCCAGGGGCTTCCCTCGGCGCCGCCGCAGCCCTGATTCACGCCGATCATGCCGGCGGTGAGTTTCGACGCGACCTCCTCGGCATGCTCGGGCGCGCCCCAGACGCAGGCCGCGAGGGCGAAGCGGGAGTCGTTCGCCAGTCGCACCGCCTCGTCGTCGCTCCTCACCGGCATGACGCAGGCGACCGGGCCGAAGGTCTCCTCCCGCATGATGTCCATGTCGTGGGTGACATCGCCGAGC
>JAUIHC010000372.1 GCA_030432455.1 Phycisphaerae bacterium
AGCGTGTCCGCGAGGTCCTCGAGATGCGATCCGATCGCCTCGACGAACGCCGGTCGCCGCAACGGATCCGGGTGCATCGCCTTGAGCACGAGCCGGCGAAGCGGCGGATGCACCCCGGCCTGCGCCAAGTCGTCGTCCCACTGCTCGAGACGCGCGAGCCGATCGGCCGGACGCTCGCCCGGCCTCACCGCCTCCAGCGGACGCCGACACAGGGTCGCGGCCAGCGTCGCCCCCACGCCGAACACGTCGGCCCGCGGGGTCGCCACGCCGCCGTCGATCCGTTCCGGGGCCGCGAACGGATGCGGAAGGGGCTCCGAGGAGAAGCGACCGCCCGCTCGAATCGCGTGCCCGAAGGAGATCACCACCGGCCGGTCGCGGTCGTCGATCACGATGTGGCGAGGCCGCAGGTCCGCATGGACCAGTCCACGGCCGTGCACATGCGCCAACGCCCGGCAGACCGAGGCCATGACTCGACAGAGTTCGGGCAGGTCGGGCGACTCCCAGCGATCGAGCGTGGCGCCATCGACGAACCTCAGCAGCACCGCCGAGGACGAGGTCTGGAACCCCTCCCGCTCGCGTCGCCAGCCGAGCGAGCGTCGGATGCCGGGATGATCGAGGTCGCGAAGCACCCGGTGCTCGTGCTCCAGTCGAGCGGCGGCACCGTCGTCGTCGGCGGCGGCGGCCACATGCTTGATCGCCGCCAGATCACCTCGCTCCGGGTCGGCGCCGAGTTCGACGCCGCGTCGGGCGTCGCCCGCGAGCCGGGCGAGGATCCGCAGACCGAATCGCCGGGTCCCCGGGCGAAGGGGCTCGTCCTCGCAGGCCGTGTCCTGCCATGGTTCACTGAACACCGTGCTCTCCACCACTGGCCGACACCACCGTCGGACCGCCCCCTGGGTGGCACACCCTCCGATTCACGACGATCGCGGGCCAGCCGCGATCCGGGAATCGGGGTGCCCTCCCCGCGGGTCGGTCCGGAGGTGTCGGTGCGGCGGGTGATGCGGGTGATGCGGATGGTGCGGGTCGCGCGGGCGGCGAGCCGATCGTGGTTGGCACTCAGCCGCGGGTCGCCGCGAGCACCTCCACCAGCACGTCGTAGGCAACATGGGTTCCCGCGGCCACGCCGAACTCGCGCATCACGTAGACGATCGAGAAGAACACGCCGCTTCCGAAGTAGAACACCATGTAGGCCGGACTGGTCGCCCCGTGCGCGATCATGAAGAGACCGCTCGACACCACCACCGCGATGCCGGTCGCGGTGCGATCCCCGACCCGGAGACCGTCCACGAGCAGGGCGTGGATGGTGGCGATGGTGATCCAGCGGAACAGGAACTCCTCGTAGAGCCCGGCGCCCACCGACATGACCAGCCGTCCGGCCACCCCCGGGGCGTGGCTCTCCGCGATCTGCGCGGAGACGGCGCCGTTCGACAGCAGGGTGGCGAAGAGGATCAGCGGGACCGCCAGCGCCAGCGATTCCGCGGCCATCACCAGCGTCGTCGGCCAGTGCACCCGCCAGGATCGACGCGAGAGGATCTGCCAGGCGAGGATGGCCACCACCACCAGCACCGCCGGCAGCGCCGACCCCGCGGTGGCGAGCCCCATCGCCTCGAACGCCTCCTCGACCTTGCGATAGGCCAGCAGCCGCGGCTGCGGCCATCCGCCCCGGGCGGCCACGAGCAGACCGATCTCGTAGATCGCCACGAGGGGAAGGATGAAGACGAGGATCTGCAGCGGCTCGCGGGAGCGATTCCAGTAGGGGCCGATGCCCCCGGCCTCGGGTGACGGCTCGGACCGGGTCATCGAGGACCTCCCTCGCCCTTCGGACGATCACCTCGCGACCATGCTCCGCGCAGCGACACGACGACGCGAGGCGCGTCGTCGTGTCGTGGGTGGGTCGCGATCGATCCAACGGCGAACATCGGCGTCATCCGACGCCCGAGGCACCGACGGGGTCGGTGACGGACCGGGTCGTCCCGCATGATCGCCCGCCGGACTCAGGCCGCAGCCTTGAGTTCCCGGAGCCGACGGGAGAGACGGCTCTTGCGACGCGCGGCGGTGTTGCGGTGGATCGTGCCGGTGCACGCGATGCGGTCGAGGACCGCCTGGACCTTGCGATACTCGGTCTCGGCCGCGGCGACGTCCTTCGCCTGGACGGCGGAGAGGAACGACTTGATCTGGGTCTTGATGCGTCGCTTGCGCCAGCTGTTGAGGGCGCGGCGCTTGGCGTTCTGACGGACCCGCTTCTTGGCTGATTCGGTGTTCGGCACGAGGCCTGCTCCGTTCTGAGGTGCGAATCGGTGATTATCCCCGGTCTCCGCCGCGATGCAACCCCTCCCCGGCAAGGTTCCGCACATTCGGTCACCGGCCGTTTCCGCATTCTCCCATTTCCCGGGTCCTCGCCCCCCCCACCCCCCGCTAGCATCGAGCCGATGCCGACGCCCCTCGCCCAACCCCTCGCCGCCGCGGCCGTCGACCGCCACGCCGACACTCGGACGGCGGCCTGGGGCGTGGCGGACCGGCTGGCGGCCGACCTCTCGGGCTCCCCGGCCATCATCATGGTGGTGGCCACCTTCCACCATGCCGCGGCCCTCCCCGAGGCGGTCCGGATCATCCGGGAGACCACCGGCGGGGAGTCGATCGTCGGCGTGACCGCCTGCGGGGTGCTCGCGGGCGGGGCGGAGCATCACAGCGGACCCACCCTGGCCGCCTTCGGGCTCGGCGGACCCGGCATCCGGGCCCGATCGTTCGCCTTCGACCATCTCGACGGTCCTCCCGATGTCTGGAGTCGGCAGCTGGTCCGCAGCCGGCTCCGCCCGGCCTCCCCGCCGCGGATGATCGGGCTCTTCGGCGATCCCTTCAGCCCGGGGTCGGTGAGCCTGCCCCGCGCGATCGAGTCGGCGATTCCCGCCGGCACCCCGATCATGGGTGGCCTGATCTCCGGTGGAAGCCAGCCCGGGACCAACGTGCTCGTCGCCGATGATCGGGTCCTGACCGGCGGCACGGTCGGATTCACACTCGAGGGGGCCGTGGAGGCCACGCCGATCCTCGCCCATGCGGGTCGCGGGGTCGGTCCGCTGCTGGTCGTGACCGACACCGACAACGGCACCATCACCGGCCTTTCCGGCCGTCCCGCCGCCGAGGTGCTCGATGAGGTTCTGGCCCAACTCCCCGGAGTCGATCGCTCCCGGCTGGGTGGGCGACCGTTGATCGGCATCGCGTCCGATGCGACCAAGAAGCTGCTCGGTCGCGGGGACTACCTCCTCCGGCCGATCGCCACGGTGGACCGGGGGGGCGGTGGCCTGCTCGTGCCCGGAGGCGTCGCCCGCGGGAGTTCGGTTCGATTCCAGGTCGTGGACGGCGAGACCGAGCGGCAGGACCTCGCGATGGCCCTCGATCTGGCCACCCTCGACGAGCGACCGATCCTCGGGGTGCTGGCGGCCAGTTCCGCCGGACGCGGCCCCTCGCTCCTCGGCGAGGACGGCCACGATGCCGCCCGTCTCCACGCCCGCCTCGGCGGCCCCCCGCTGGCGGGACTGGTCACCGCGGCCGAGGTCGCCCCCATCGGCGGCCGTCATCGTTTGGCCGGACTGGGACT
>JAUIHC010000373.1 GCA_030432455.1 Phycisphaerae bacterium
CGCCGCTTCGACTGCGGGACAGGGACTCCCAGCTCCGCCGCTCGCGGGGATCGTCCGCGTGCGCCGCCAGGGTCTCCCGCGCCCAGCGAGGCAGGGCCGCGATCGACTCGTGATCGCGATGCGTGCGACAGAAGTGGCATGCGAGCTCCCGCCACACCAGCAGTTCGTCGAGGAACTTCCTCGCCCCGTCGCCGCGGATCCGCGACGCCTCGCGGGCGAGCCGCATCGGCGAGATCATGCCGTGGTGGATCCACGGTGAGAGGCGGCTTGTGCCCTCGATCGCCGCATCGTTCCGGTCGGCCGCGTACGCCCCGAGTCCACCGTCGCGGAACGCGTTCCACCGCGTGATCGCCACCGACTCCCCGCCGCGAAGGTCGGGTACCGGGCCGACCGCGTGATCGATCGGCCAGTCCGAGAGCAGGTCGCGAAGCTCGAGGTCGTCGAGGTCGCGAAGATCGAGGGCGTCCTCGGGGAGATCCCCGCGGTCGGCTCGCGGCGCCTCGAGATCCGGTTCCGGCCACGGGAGATCGACGCGATCGCGCCAGCCCGCCTCGCACGCCTGTCGGAATCGGAACGCCCGATCATGGACGCCGTCCACCAGTCTCGCCGGGAGCACGCAGGCGGCGTCCACGAGGAGGACGGCACCGGGCGCGGTCCCCGCGATCGACTCGATCCACGCGGGGTACGGTCGGCGGGGGTGGTCCTCGGCGATCAGCACGCGGGCCCGACGGGCGAGTCGTCGGAGTCCGCTCGCGGTGCCGGCGGGCGTGGGGGGCGTGACCGACATCGCGATCCCGAGGTCGTGCAGCCGTCGCTGCGTCTCTCGTCGCCCCTCGAGCATGAACAGGGTCTGCCGGTCGTTGGCGTGCGGATGTCGGCCCGCGAAACCCGAGTGCACGACGAGCGGACGATTGAGGGCGCGGGCCGCGGCCGCCGCGACCTCCAGCACCGGATTCTCGTGGACGCGATCCGCGTGATGCAGCCAGCAGACGACGAGATCGCCGCCGCCACCACGCCGCGTGACCACGGTGCGTTCGTCGAGATGGGCGGGCAGCGCCAGTCCGTCGAGCGGCATCGCGAGCGACTCCTTCGGTCAGCCGGTGCGAAGGGAACCGAGTCCGCCGTCGACGCCGATCACCTGTCCGGTCACCCAGCCCGACGCGTCGGAGGCGAGCCAGGCGAGCACCGGGGCCACATCCTCGGGCGTCCCGATGCGACCCAGCGGGTGCATTCGGCGGGAGTGCTCCAGAGCGCGTTCGCTTCCGGTGATCCGGCTCGCCATCGGGGTGTCCACGAGAGCCGGGGCCACGACATTCACCCGCAGCCCGCGGGCGGCATAGGTGGCGGCCGCGGATCGGGCGAGGCCTTCGACGCCGGCGCCCGCCGCCGCGATCGCCTCGTGATTCGGAAGCCCGACGCCGGCCGCGACGGTCGAGACCAGCACCACGCTGCCCCCGGACTTGAGGTGCTTTCCCGCCGCCCGCACGCACGCGAATGCGGTGGTGAGCTTGGCGGCGATCGTCTCCTGCCAGTCGGCCGCGGTCAGGAGGTGGGCGGGCTTGAGCGTGATGCATCCGGCGAGGTTCACGATCGCCCGAAGCGGCGGGGCGGCGTCGTCCCCGGCGAGGTCGGCCACGAGACCGTCGACAGCGTCGAGGTCGCGGGCATCGCAGACCCGCCGGTCGGCGAGACCGTCGCAGGCATCGAGGCGGGCGACATCGCGACCGGCCCCGACGACCTCGAATCCTCCGGCGACCAGCGTGCGAACCAACGCCCGACCCATGCCGCCGCCGGCACCGATCACGAGAACCCGGGTGGGTTCGGAGGCCGTCGGGGTGGCATTGTCGGGGCTGGTCTGATGCACGGTTCCACTCGTTTCGAAGAAGGATGGGATGGCGTGATCGAAGCCCTCCGCAGCCGCCGGAACACCAGGCGGCGGCGGGGCCGTCCGCGGGGTTTCGCGTCGGCCCGGCCGAGGTTTCAACAGCCGACGAATCGCTCCGGAAATGGCCTGGACCTCCGGTTCGTGGGCTGGCGATCGCGACGTCGATCGAGTTGACGCCGGGGCGATCTGCGGATCGGATCGCATCGCGGTCGTGAGGTTCAAGCGGGATCGTCGTCTTCACGGCCATGCCGCGCCGGCGTGATCCGGCGATGATGCCCACATGAGCGAACGACCTCCGAGCGGCGCGACCCGAACGCTTGACGAACTCCTCGCCGACGCCTGGGCCGGCCTCGTCCGCGCGGTGCGCGACGCCAAGCACGAATGGCATCTGCCCGTGGTCGCCACGACCGGACTCGATGGCGGCCCCCAGACGCGGACGGTCGTCCTGCGGGGTGCGGATGTCGCGGCGGCGGGTGGGCCGACGATTCGATTCCACACCGATCGACGCAGCGGCAAGATCGACGAGATCGCCCGCGATCCACGGGTGGCGATGCTTCTCTACGAACGACATCGCAAGGTGCAGCTTCGCATCGCCGGTCGGGCGAGCGTCCATGTCGAGGACGCGATCGCGGACGAGGCCTGGGCGGCGACCGCGGTGTCGAGTCGGCGGTGCTATCTCGCGCCGCACGCGCCGTCGGCGGACCTCCCGGGATGGCATCCGAACCTTCCCGAGGACTGGCGGCACGCGGTCCCTGACGAGTCCACGTGCGAGGCGGGGCGATCGAACTTCGCCGCCGTCGTCGTGCGGGTCGAGTCGATGGAGCGTCTCGAACTCCACCACGATGGTCATGTTCGGTCGCGGTGGCGGTATCGAGGCGAGGATCTGATCGAGTCGGCCTGGCTCGCTCCGTGAGTCAGGCGCTGGCTGTGTCGGCGGCGCGATGCGCCCGGCGGGCGGCGAGCAGGATCGCGCCGAACGGCCACCACCAGAGAAGGTCGTTGGTCAGGATCGTCGCGCCGAACGACCAGTCGATCGCGCCTTGGGCGGCGCTCCAGACGAACCCGATCGGTCCGAAGATCTTGCCGAGCAGGCCGACCAGCACGATCGGCCAGTGGCGGAGCGGGTCGCGGGCGGCACACAGGTAGCCGACGCCGTAGACCCCGATCACCATCCCAAGGCACTGCCAGATCGCCCGGCCCGGATCCGCAAGGGGTTCCATACCGACCAGCTCGAAGGGCAGGTCGGGCAGCAGGATGACCGGGATCCCCCAGACGAGGTTGTAGATCCCGGCGGCGACGAGCCATCGACTCATCCAGCGTGGTCCGTGGTCGGCGGTGGAAGTCGGTGCGCGGCTGATCATGGAGCCCGGTTTCGCCCTTCGCCACGATGCGGATGCGTGGCCGATCGGTGGGAACCCGGCGGAATCCACGGAATCCACGGAATCCACACGGAATCAGCATCCGTGGGACGGCCCGATGCGATAAGAGTGACACGACGGCCAATTGTTGCGGTCGCCGAACAGGAAAAGGTCCGGGCTCTCCGCCCGGAAAGACAAGGAAAAGGGACCCATGAGAACTCAGTCCGTGTCCGCGGCCCTCGTGGCCGGTGTGGTCGCGTCCACTGCCAGTGCCGAACTCGTCGGCGTGGTCGGTGGT
>JAUIHC010000374.1 GCA_030432455.1 Phycisphaerae bacterium
AGCGTCAGGGAGCTTGACGATGTAGTCGTTCGCACCACGGGCGAACGCTTCGGCCTTGGTCGTGCCTTCCTCGCGGGAACTCAGCACCACGATCGGCACCGTCGAGGTCCCCTCGTTGGCGCGATACTCGGAGACGAGGTCGAGCCCGTCCACGTCGGGCATGACGAGGTCCTGCAGGATCACCGTCGGCATGAAGCGCTCGGCGGTCGCGATCGCGGCCTTCGGATCCTGGCAGAACTCGTAGACGATGTCATCCTGCGTCGCGAGGATGCGACGCACCGCCTCGCCGATGATCGCCTGATCGTCCACGCAGAGCACGCGGACCCGGTCCGCCTCCGCGGAACCGGCGTCACCGTCGTCGATCATCATGCCGTCGTTCGAGTCGCTCATGTCCGGGTTCCCGCGATGCCGAGTCGTGCCGCGACCCGGGCGCCGATCGATTCCAGCGGAAGCACGTCCTCCGCCGCCCCCGCCCGAGCGGCGGCGCCCGGCATGCCCCACACCACGCTGCTCGTCTCGTCCTGCGCGATCGTGCACCACCCCGCCGACCGCAACCGACCGAGCCCCTCGGCGCCGTCACGGCCCATGCCGGTCAGCAGCACCGCGACCCCCGGCGTCAGTCCGTTCTCCACCGCCGACTCGAACAGTCGATCGACCGACGGACGGTGGATGACCTCCGCCGGCCGAGGGTCGTGATGGTACCCGGCGGCGTCCACGACCAGGTGGTGCTCGCCGGAGGCGACGACCACCTCGCCCCGTCGATGCGGCCCCTCGGTCGATGGCCTCACCACGTGCCCGGTGGTCTCCGCGAGCCACTGACACAAGCCGTCCACGAAGCGCGGGTCGATGTGCTGCACGATCGCGACCGGCACCGGCAACGGCGCCGGAAGATCGCGGAGCACTCGTTGGATCGCCTGCGGTCCGCCGGTCGAGGCCCCGATGAGGAGCATGCCGGTCGAGTGCGATCCGAACGCCGGTCGAGTCGAGTCGATCGCGACCGCCGACGCGACCGCCGACGACCCCCCGGTCGCCACCCGCGGCGACGGCCCCGGTCCCGCGCCGAAGCCCGACCGGTCCACCCGCACCCGCGCGATGCGTTCGAGCAGCGCCGCCGCCCCGGAGACGTCGCCCTTCAACCCCATGGTCGGGGTCTGGACCGCATCGACCGCGCCGTACCCGAGGGCTGCGACCACCTTGCGAGCGTTGCCCTCGACGGTCGCGGTCACCACGAGGATCGGGCACGGGCGCTCGGCCATGATCCGGCGCGTCGCCTCGACCCCGTCCATCTCGGGCATCACGAGATCCATGAGGATGAGATCCGGGCGGTCCTCGGCCGTCCGAGCGACCGCCTCCGCCCCATCCATCGCGATCCACGCGACCTCGAGACCGTCCTCGCTCTCGACGATGCGACGCAGCGTCTCGACCGCCATCCGCAGATCGTTGACGATGCCGATCCTCATTCGCCCATGCCCAGCAGATCGCGGACCGTTTCGGTGAACGATCCCTCGCGGAAGCTCCCCTTGGTGAGATACGCGTCGGCGCCCGCATCGAGACCCGCCGTACGATCGCTCTCCCGGTCCTTGTACGAGACCACGATCACCGGCACGGTCCGGAATCGCTCGTCCGCCCGCAAGGTGCGGACGAACTCGATGCCGTTCATCCGCGGCATGTCGATGTCGGTCACCACCAGGTCGTAGCCGCCCTGCTGCAGCGCGTTCCAGCCATCGACGCCATCGACCGCAGTCTCGACGTCGAGCCCCATCTGTCGCAGGATCTGCCGCTCGACCTCGCGAACGGTGATCGAGTCCTCGACCACGAGCACCCGCTTGGTTCGTCGGCTCTCGTCGTGGATGCGGGTCCGTCCGGTCCCCCGCAGCCGACCCTCGCCGAGGAGCTGCCGGATCGACTTGACGACATCCTCGACGTCGAGGATGAGGATCGGCGAGCCGTCCTCCAGCATCGCCGCCGCATCGACATGCGGGATGCGCCCGAACCGCTCGTCGAGCCGACGCACCACGAGATCCTGCTCGCCGAGGAATCGATCGACCACCAGCCCGCAGCGACCCGTGGCATCGCCGACCACCACCACGCTCTCGACGCCATCGGTGCGTTCCGTCGCGTCGGCGTCGTCGAGATCGAGCAGGGTCGCGAACCGGATCAGCCCGACCGTGGCGCCCTCGTGCTCGAACTGACGACGGCCCTCGACGGTCGAGATCCGATCGGCGCTCACCCGCACCACTCGTTGCAGCCTCGCCAGCGGAAGCGCGAACGGCTCTCCCGCCACCTCGACGATCGCCGCCCGCACCACCGATCGCGTGACCGGCAGTTGCAGTTCGAAGGTCGTCCCGGCGTTCGGAGACGACTCGACCCGCACCGCTCCGCCGACCGCGTGCACCATCGACTGGACGACGTCGAGCCCGACGCCGCGACCCGAGACCTCGGTCACGCTCGCCGCGGTCGAGAATCCGGGCAGGAACAGGAAGTCGTGCAGTTCCGCTCCCTTGAGCCGCTCGACGATCGAGGCTTCCGCGAGCCCCCGCTCCACGATGCGGCGACGAAGGCCGTCCGGATCGATCCCTCGTCCATCCTCGGTCACCCGCACCAGCAGCATCCCCGCGTGATGCCGTGCCTCGAGGACGAGCGTCGCCGCCGCGGGCTTGCCCGCAGCGTGTCGCGCCTCCGGAGTCTCGATGCCGTGATCGACCGCGTTGCGAAGGAGATGCGTGAGCGGTGCCTCGAGACTCGCGAGGATCTCCCGATCGACCCGGGTGCGGCCGCCCCGCACCTCGAAGCGGACCTGCTTGCCGAGCGACTTCGCCAGATCCCGCACCATCCGGGGAAATCCCTGCCCGCCGTCCTCGAAGGGACGCATGCGACTTCCCAGAACCTGCCCGTAGAGATCCGCCGAGATCTCCTCGGTCCGCCGCAGCAGACCGTCGAGCTCGCTGATCATGCCGGCGATCGCGCGTCGCCCGGCGTCGACCTCGTCACGCAGCACTCGACGCGGGTCTGCATCGCCGCGCACCGCACTGCCGACCGCATCCTCGAGACCGTCCAGGCGTCGATCAAGCTGCGCGGCCTCCGACCGCACGCCCGCGAACCGTCGCGAGGTGATCATGACTTCGCCGGCGAGCTGCATCATGCGTTCGAGTCGCGTGGCGTCGACTCGGACGGCGGAGGAGGCGGGGGGCGTGGTGGTGGGAAGGGTGGTGGTGGTGGTAGTGGTAGTGGTAGTAGTAGTAGGAGTAGTAGTAGGTGGCGGGTCGGGGGTTGGTTCGGGTTCGGGTTCGGGTTCGGGGGGCGCGGGTGCTCGGAGTGTGGTCGCCAGGGTGTCGATGGCGGTCTGGTTCTCGGCCGACCACGCCTCGACCGCCGCCTCGTCGAGCGCGGAGAGCGATCGCAGGAAGTCGGTGCCTGCAAGCAGTTGATCGACGCGGCTGGAGACGAGCGACTCGCGGCCCTCCTGCACCGCGACGAAGACATCCTCCATCGCGTGTGCGAGCCCGACCGCCACGTCGAGACCGATGATCCGGGCGGC
>JAUIHC010000375.1 GCA_030432455.1 Phycisphaerae bacterium
CCCGCTACGCCGGGGCGTCGCTGATCACGCCGAACCGGAGCGAGGCCGAACTGGCGTCCGGCCGACGCGGCGGACTGCGGACGGATCTTCGCGACGCGGCCGAGATCGCGACGCGACTCCGGGTGGAACACGACTTCGACGCGGTGGTGCTGACCCTCGACCGCGACGGTGCGATGCTCGCCGACGACGCCGGGTGCGTGCACCTGCCGACCGAGGCGCGATCGGTGTACGACGTCACCGGCGCCGGCGACATGGTGCTGGCGGCGCTCGCATCGGCGCGTTGTCGCGGCTTCGCGGGCGTCGAGGGCGTGCGGCTGGCGAATCTGGCCGCGGGCATCGAGGTCGAGCTCTCCGGCGCCCAGCCGGTGCCGCTGGCGGATCTGCGTCGAGCGGCCCTGAGAGCGTGCGGAGCGGGGCGGGGCAAGGTGCGGACCCGCGAGCACCTGCTGCTCGAACTCGAGGTGCTCCGCCGCGACCGTCGCCGCATCGTGCTCACCAACGGCTGCTTCGACGTCATCCACGCCGGGCATGTCGCGTATCTGCGGGATGCGAAGCGGCAGGGGGACGTGCTCGTGGTCGGGATCAACGCCGACGAGAGCGTGCGGCGCCTGAAGGGCGAGGAGCGACCGATCTTCGCCGAGCCGGAGCGGCTCGAGGTGCTCGAGGAACTGCAGTCGGTGGACTATCTGGTCGTCTTCCCCGAGGAGACGGCCCACGAGCTCATCGAGGCGGTGCGGCCCGACATCTACGTCAAGGGCGGCGACTACGCGCCGGAGGAGATCGCCGAGCACGCGCTGGTGAGCCGGCTCGGGATCGACCTGCGGGTGCTCGCCCATCGGCCGGGGCTCGGCTCGACCGCCATCATCGACCGCCTCCGGGCCGACTGAGGCCGGCTCCGTCGTCCGGGAACCCCGGAGCGTCGAGGAATCCCGGGAATTCAGTGGCACGACGCCTGGGATGAGGGTCTCTTCGACCTGTTCCCATGCACACCAGATCAGTCATCCTGCGAGCCTGTCGCGCGTGGTCGGTGCTGCCGGTCCTGCTGCCGGCGATCGTCGCCCTCGGTGGCTGTCGCAGCTCGACGCCGGTGCCGGTCGCCCCGTCGCGGCCGACGGCGTCGGTCCTGGCGCTGCCCTCCGCCGCGCAGATCGCCTCCGCGGAGCGGGCGGGGATCCCCGTCTCCCTCGCCTCCGGGCGTCGGAACGAGGTTCTCGGCGGACCGGCGATCGACGAGCGTGGGCCCTCGGTCGCCCGGGTGGATGTCCGCAGCGATCAACGGATCGTCAACGGTCGGGTCTACGGGAATCTCCGCTGGCGGACGCGGACCGTGGAGACCCGCGGCCGCTGAGAGGTGTCTGCCGGGACGAGTCGCGGAAATCTTCCTTGACATCGCGCGGGGTGGACCTCGATACTCGTGGTCGCAGCCGGGGACTCCAGACGGTCCATCCGTCGCTCCATCGAGGCCCGCGAGTTCCACATGAGCAGCACAGACATGACCTCCGTTCGATCGCTCGACACGCTCGCCCGTCGCGCCACGACCACCACCACGAAGAAGGAACTGGTCGATCGCATCGCGGCCGGCTCGAATCTGTCACGAGCGGACGTCAAGCGGACGATCCAGGCCTTCCTCGACGAGGTGATCGAGGAGCTCGACAAGGGCAACCGGCTCGAGTTCCGCGACTTCGGCGTCTTCGAGATCCGTCAGCGGGCGGCCCGGCGGGCCCAGAATCCGAAGACGCTCGAACAGGTCGAGGTTCCCGCCCGGCGGACCGTCAAGTTCAAGCCCGGCCGCCTGATGAAGGTCAAGGTCGAGCAGTCCGACGACTGATCCGCCCCCTGATCACCCGCTGATTCTCCCCGCGACCGACCCGCCGCCGCCGAACATCGGTGGCGGCGATCTTCTGCAGGACTTGTGGACGCCCGTCCATCTCCGGGTCGACTCGGCACGTCCGTCGCTCCCTCGTCACAATGTCGTCGATGCAGCAGGACGCGACGTCATTCGGAAAGGCGAAGGGACGCAAGTCCGCGGAGCGCGCGCCGCTCCGCACGGAGGAGCTGGCGCGTCTCGCCGACGCGATGCCTCCGCATGCCCTCGAGGCCGAGATCTCCCTGCTCGGATCGATGCTGCTCGACCCCACGGTCGTGCCCGATGTCATCGGCATCGTCAAGGACGGTCACGACTTCCACCGGCCGGCGCACGCGATCGTCTTCGATCTGATGATCCACTGCTACGAGCGAACCGCCTCGATCGATGTGGTGCAGCTCAACCAGATGCTGGTGGACAAGTCGCTTCTGGAGGAGATCGGCGGCCTCGACTACCTCGTGCACCTCGCGGAGAGCGTGCCGACCGCGGCCAACGCCGTCCGGTACGCGCGGATCGTCCGGGAGAAGGCCACTCTTCGGGAGCTCATCAACGCGGCGGGCGAGACGCTTCGGGACGCCCACTCGGGCGATCTGGAGGTCTCCCAGGTCCTGGAGGGCGCCGAGCAGCGGATCTTCCGGATCGCGCAGCACCGCGAGCAGGCGTCGGCGTCCAGCCTCGCGGAGCTGCTCGACGAGGTGGTCAGGTCGATCGAGGACGCGGATGGTGCCAACGGCGTGCCGAGCGGGTTCACCGAACTCGACGAGATGCTCAACGGCTTCCAGAAGGGTGAGATGCTGATCCTCGCGGCTCGTCCGTCGATGGGCAAGACCGCGTTCGCGCTCAACATCGCGGAACAGATGGCGGTGGCGGGGCACCCGGTCGCGGTCTTCAGCCTCGAGATGGGCAAGCAGCAGCTCGTGCAGCGCATGCTCTGTGCCCGTGGTCGCATCGACTCGCAGCGGATGCGGCGAAGCATGCTGCGGGAGGACGACTTCAAGAGGCTGATGGCGGCGTGTGCCGACCTGCAGGAGGCGCCGCTCTACATCGACGACACCCCCGGCCTCTCGCTGCTCCAGCTCCGATCCAAGGCTCGCCGACTGAAGGATCGCCACGACATCCAGGCGATCGTCATCGACTACCTGCAGCTCATGAGCGCGGGTGGTCGGGTCGAGAGCCGTCAGATCGAGGTCTCGGAGATCAGTCGTGGCGTGAAGGCGATGGCCCGTGAACTCGAGGTGCCGGTGCTCTGTCTCAGTCAGCTCAACCGGGCGGCGGAGCAGCGGGAGGGGCATCGTCCCCGCATGAGCGATCTCCGCGAGTCGGGCTCGATCGAACAGGACGCCGACGTCGTCATGATGCTCCACCGCGAGGCGTACTACCACCGCGGCGATCCGGAGTGGCTCGATCAGAATCCCGACAAGGCCAACGTCGCCGAAGTGATCGTCGCCAAGCAGCGAAACGGTCCGACCGGCATCGTGAACCTGCACTGGAACTCGTCGAGCACGCGGTTCCAGGATCTCAGCTACGCGTCGCCGCCCGCGGGGATGCATGCCGACGAGGACTGGGGTGACCCCGGCGGCCTGCCGGCCTGACCGGGTCGCGGCGAGATCCGGACGTCCCGATCGGTAGACTTTCCGCTTCGCATGGACGACCTCGACTCCGAGCAG
>JAUIHC010000376.1 GCA_030432455.1 Phycisphaerae bacterium
AGAGGCGGAGGAGCTTCGGCGACAGATCAAGTCCCTCGGCAACGTCAATCTCGAGGCGATGGACGAGCTCGGGGAACTCGAGACCCGGAACGAGGATCTCGCCGGACAGCTCGCCGACATCGACGACGCCCGCACCCGGCTCTCCGATCTGGTCGAGCGGCTCGATGTCGCCAGTCGAGCCAGGTTCGAGGAGACCTTCAAGACCGTGCGAGAGAACTTCGCGGGATCGCAGGGCATGTTCCGCCGACTGTTCGGTGGCGGCAGCGCCGACCTGTACCTGCTCCCCGGCGAGGACGGCACCATCGACTGGCTCGAGTCCGGCATCGAGATCCGAGCCAAGCCGCCCGGCAAGGAGCCGCGGGTCATCAGCCAGCTTTCCGGCGGCGAGAAGACCATGACCGCGGTCGCGCTGCTCATGGCGATCTTCCAGAGCAAGCCGTCCCCGTTCTGCATCCTCGACGAGGTGGATGCGGCCCTCGACGAGGCGAACGTGGAGCGGTTCTGCAACGTCGTCCGACAGTTCCTCGACCAGTCGCACTTCATCGTCATCACGCACCACAAGCGGACGATGCAGGCGTGCGACCGGCTCTTCGGCGTGACCATGCCCGAACGCGGCGTCTCGCGCCGGGTCACGGTGAAGTTCGACGAGGTCGGCGCCGACGGCCGTCTGAACGAGGCGGCCGCCCGACGGGCCGAGGTGGCGGATCAGGTCGAGATCGATCCCGCCCCCGAGACGGATCCGGTCGTTGCCGACGATGACAGCGAGGTCACCGGCACGGTCGAGTCGGGTGGGCTCGTGATCGAGACCGAACCGATCGACCCCGCGACCCTCCGACGCACCCGAACGTCGCCGACGGCCGACCTCGAGAACGCCTGGGACGGCTGAGTCGAGTCTGCGGCACCAGTGGTCATGGTGCACCCCCAATCATCTCATCCCCCTCCGTGATCTCCGTGGTCGAACCCCGAATCCGCTGACGCCGCTCGCTGCGGAGGATGTTCGACCTCCTCGATCACCGTGAGCCACGCTCGGATCTGGCGTTCCAGGGCCTTCCATCGCGTCGCCGCCGCCCGAGCCATCGCTCTTCGGTGCGGGTTGGGGTCGGCGACGGCGAGGCCGTCGAGGATCGCCTCGGCGTACTGAGCCGCCTTCTGCTGGGTGAGCAGCATCCGGGTCTCGAAGGTTCGTCCGCCGCTGAACAGAAGTCCGGGGGTCTCCGCGTTGGCGATCCGATTGCGGGCGTCGATCTCGAGGAGCGGCAGGCCCGTCGAGGTCGGGTCGATCGGAGGATCGAGCTGGAGGTGCTCCTCGATCGCCCCCACGTCGGCCTTCGCCGCCGCGGCGATCCGCCGAAGGAGATCAGCGACCTCCGGCCGCGGTGACTTGATCGCCAGCACGCCGTCCACCTTCGCTTCGTTGCGGAGCAGATCCAGCACGAGGGCGTATCCATGGTCGAGTCGAGCATCCTTCGCCGAGGTGGCGTCTCCCGCGCCGTCGAGCCCAAGTGGCGCGTGAAGCACCGGTGCCGCGCACCCCGCGACCATCATCGCGATGACGCCGAACGCCGACCGTCGACGCGTGGAACCGCTCATGCCTGCTGCTCCGCGGTGTCGGCGGACGCTCGGCAGCCCGAGCCTTCTCCCGACGGTCCGAACACCTCGCGGGCGACCCGATGCGATTCCGCATGCAGGTCGGCGGTGAGTTGCGGGGTCGCGGCGTAGCCGCCGGAGAGGACGAGCACCACCGGCAGCCCCGCATGACGCAGCATCGACTGCGCGAGTCGCTCACGGCGCCGCAATCCATCGCGGGTCAGCGCCAACCGGCCGTAGCGATCCCCCACCACCACATCCACGCCCGAGAGCAGGAAGACCAGATCAGGTCGGGACCGATCGATCGCGATCTGCAGAGACTCGCCGAGCCGGTCGAGGTACTCCAGATCTCCGACGTGGTCCGCGAGCGGCACGTCGAGGTCGCTCGGAGGCTTCCGCATCGGGAAGTTCCGGGCGCCGTGGATCGAGTACGTGAACACCGTCGGATCGTCGGCGAAGCAGAGGGCGTTTCCGTTGCCGTGATGGACGTCGAGATCGACGATGAGGGCGCGGCGGATCTCCTCCTCCCGCTGCAGGGTGCGGATCGCGACGCCGACGTCGTTGAGGACGCAGAATCCCTCACCGTGATCGGGGCAGGCATGGTGGGTGCCGCCGGCGAGATTCGCCGCCACCCCGTCGTCGAGCGCGTGCCAGGCCGCGATCACCGTTCCGTTCGCCGCGAGCCGCGATCGTCGGACCAGAGCCGGACTCCACGGAAGCCCGAGACGACGCTCCTGGTTCCGCGTCAGCGTGCCGTCCCGCAGGGCATCGAGCCACCCCTCCTCGTGGACCATCCGCAGGTCGTTCCAGTCGATCTCGGTCGGCTCGACCAGCTCCGTGGGACGCAGGAGCCCCTCGGCGAGCAGGATGTCCCGCAACGCCGAGAACTTCCGCATCGGGAACGGATGCCCCTCGGGAAGCGGGATCTCGTAGTCGGGATGGAAGCAGCACCGCACGATCGTCACGCTCCCTTCGTGCGGGGGCCTTCGTCGGATCAGAGTCGGCGGATGACCGCGTCGGTGAACGCCTCAGTCCCGAGGTCGCCGCCGAGGTCCCGCGTCTTCTCCCCCGCCACCAGCGCCGCGTCGTAGGCGTCCCGGATCCGAGCCCCGGCGTCCTTCAGGGCGGCGTCTCCGGTGGTGACCGAAAGGTGGTTGAGCATCATGACCCCGCTCATGGTGATCGCGAGCGGATTGGCCAGTCCCTGTCCGGCGATGTCCGGCGCCGATCCATGCACGGCCTCGAAGACCGCGTGCTCGGCACCGAAGTTCGCCCCCGGGGTGACGCCGAGTCCGCCGACGAAGCCCGCGCAGAGATCGCTCACGACATCGCCGTAGAGATTCTCGCAGAGCAGCACCTGGAACCGCCCGGGATCCTGCACGAGTCGCATGCAGGCCGCGTCGATGATGAGCTCCTCGTAGGCGATCTCGGGGAACTCGGCCTCGTGCACCGTGCGGGCGCAGCGGATGAAGAGCCCGTCGGAGAGCTTCATGATGTTCGCCTTGTGCAACGCGGTGACGCGGTCGAGACCGCGGTCGCGGGCGTAGGTGAACGCAAACCTCGCGATGCGGGTGCAGGCCTTCTCGGTCGCGACCTTCAGACTGGTCACCACCCCGGCGGTGATCTCGTTCTCGATGCCCGAGTAGAGGCCCTCGGTGTTCTCTCGGACCACCACGAGGTCCACATCGTCGTACCGGGTCGGCACGCCGGCGAGCGAGCGGACCGGACGCACCGCGCCGTAGAGATCGAGTCGCTTGCGGAGCGCCACGTTCACCGACGAGAACCCCCCGCCGATCGGCGTGGTGCACGGGCCCTTGAGCGCCGTGCCCCGCTCGCGGATCGCATCGACCGTCTCGTCGGGAAGAAGACTCGAATGCCCCTTGTCGAGGGCCGCGGTGCCCGCATCGCGCTCCACCCAGTCCACCGACGAACCGGTGC
>JAUIHC010000377.1 GCA_030432455.1 Phycisphaerae bacterium
GCATGCTCGGCCGGGATCCACGACATCGCGCCCTTGAGTTCCAGATCGGGCAGTCGTTCGGCCACCGCATCGAGGATCTCGCGGCTCTTGATGTCGAACTCCTTGGCGAGTTCGTGCACGCGGATCGGCTCCGCAGGGGGCTCGGGTTCGGTCGGGACCGTCGCGGTCTCCCCGTCCTCGCCGGCGCTGCCGCGTCCGCGACGACGCCGACGGCGTCGACGTCGCTTGCGTCCGCCGCCGTCGCCATCGCCATCGTCATCGCCGTCCCGATCGCCGCTCGATGTGGCGTCCGAGTCCTCGCCGGTCAGAATCTCGTCGTCGTCCTCCTCGTCGTCGAAGTCGTCGAAGCCGCCCGCCATCGCGATGGACACGACATCCGCCGGGGCCGGCTTGCGTCGGCGGCGTCGGCGTCGCCCGCCGCTGCGGGTCGGGGTGTCGTCGCCGTCACCCTCGACCTCCTCGGGTTCGAGGACCTCGGTCGGCAGCGACTCGGGATCCGGGGCCTTGACCTTCGGCAGTCGTCCGAGGTCGAGGTCGGCGTTGCGGTCGTCGTAGGCGTAGACGTCGAAGCGGTCGCCGGGGAGCTGGTCGGAGATGCGGATGTCGACCCGTCCGCCGCTCTGTCTCTCCAGAGCGTCGATGCGTCGGCGGTGACCGGCGAGGATCGCACTGGCGACCCGGAAACCGCAGACGAGCTCGATGCGATGGACCTTGTCGATCGCGAGGTATCGGGCGGCCCGCCGTACCGCGTCGGCGGCGACGGAGTCGGGGTTTCGGATCTCGCCGATCCCCTGACACATCGGGCACGGCGTGAAGTACTGGCTGCGGATGCTCGGGCGGATCCGCTGGCGGGTCATCTCGAGGAGGCCGAACTCGCTGATCGGGAGGAACGTCGTCCGGGCCCGGTCCTTGGCGAGGTTCGTCGCGAGCCGCTCCTCGATCTCCTTGCGATTCCGGGAGAACCGCATGTCGATGAGGTCGCAGACCACGAGTCCGCCCTGGTCGCGGAGTCGAAGCTGTCGGGCGATCTCGTCCACCGCCTCGCGGTTGGTGGAGACCGCGTTGCTCTCCGCGTCCTTGGCGCCGCGGCTGCGGCCGGAGTTCACGTCGATCGCGACCATCGCCTCGGTCTGGTCGATGACCAGGGCGCCGCCGGACTTCAGCGGCACCTCGCGAGCGTGGATCATGTCGATCTGATGCTCGACGCCGAACGCGTCAAAGAGCGGCACCGCGTCGTCGTAGTGACGGACGGTCGGCGACGACTTCGGCGCGATCACGTCGAGGAACGCCTTGGCCCGCTCGAAGCCCGGCTCGCTGTTGATCACGATCGATCCGATCGAGTCGTCCACCACGTCGCGGATGGTCCGCACCAGGACATCGCCCTCGGTGTAGAGCTCGCTCGGGGCGCCGACCCTGGACATCCGCTTCTCGAGCTGGTCCCAGAGGCGACGGAGGTAGCTGACGTCCCGCTTGAGCTCGGCCTTGGTGCGGTCGTAGCCCGCGGTGCGGAGGATGAAGCCGAAGCCGTCGGGGAGATCCAGCTGGTCGAGGATCTTCCGCATCTTGTCGCGCTGCTCGTCATCGACCTTGCGGCTGACGCCCACGCGGTCCATGCCCGGCATCATCACCATGAGGCGGCCGGGAATGGACAGATAGCTCGTGACGGTCGGCCCCTTGGTGCCGACGCCCTGCTTGAGCACCTGCACGAGGATCTCCTGACCCTTCTTGAGGGCCTCCTGGATCGGAGGACGCTCGCGTCGAGGCGTCTTGCGGCCGACCTTCTCCGTCTTGTCGCCGCCGGGGAAGTACCGGGGGTGCAGGTCGGAGACGTGGAGGAAGCCGTTCATGCCCTCGCCGTAGTCGACGAATGCGGCCTGGATCGCACTCTCGACGTTGACCACCCGGGCCTTGTAGATGTTGCCGACCGCGGTGCTGCTCTGGGCCCGCTCGACGAACAGCTCCTCCAGCCGGCCCTTCTCGAGGATCGCGATCCGGCACGATTCGCCGGGCACCTCGTCCACGAGCATGAGCCGCGTGCCCTTCTCGGCGCGGGGGCCGGTCGGCGTGACCTCGATCGCGGCCCGATCCGGCCAGCGACGCTCGCGGGTGCGGCGGACCTTCTTCGCGGTCGTCGCCTCGCCGTCTCCGGAGGCCGAGTCGGACTCGGCGGGTTCCGACCGGTCGGCATCCTCGGCCGTCTCGGTCTCTCCCGACTCGGTCGTCTCGGCGGCTCCCTCGACCTCGTCGGTCGAGTCGCCCTTGCGTCGGCGTCCCCGACGGCGGCGGGACTTCTTCTTCGTGCCGGTGTCGTCCGTCGCCGTCGAGTCGTCCTCGCCGGCGGGCTCGGTGTCGGCATCGGCATCGGTGTCGGCGTCGGCGTCGGTCGGGGCCTCCGCCTCGTCGGTGGCGGCCTCGACCTCGGGCTCGGTGGCCTTGGCGGCGGTCTTCTTCCGTCGTCGCGACCGGGTGGGCTTCTCGGCCGGCTCGGCGGTCGGCGTCGAGTCGTCGGTGGTCGTCGGCTCGGTGCCGGACACCTCCGTGGGCTCCGCCTCCGTCTCCGCGGCCGCGGTGCGGGTGGTCTTCTTCTTCGTGGTCCTGCCCGCGGCGGTCTTCTTGGACTCGGTCTTCCGGGTCGTCTTCTTCGTCCCGGTGGCCTTCTTTCTGGTGGTCGTCTTGCTGGTGGTCGTCTTGCGCGACGTCTTCTTCGAGGTCGTCGCGTCCTCGGAACCGGCGTCGGTTCCAAGGTCCTGGGATTCGCTGGACGCGGCTTGGGCGTCGGTCATGGTCGTCTCCATGGCCGCCCGGGCGCGGGATCGAATGTGGGTCGGGAGGGGCGAGATCGTCGGCCGTGCGGGCCGACACCCATGGACCGGCTGCGGATCGTTCGCCGCGAGGGCGTTGGATCCTGCCGATCGTCTCGGAGGCGGTTCCCGGCTCGCCGCGAGCGGCGAGGCGTGATCCGGCCATGAAGGCGCTTCGGATCACGCAGGAGTGCGTCCGGCGGTGCGGCTTCGAGTCCGATCCGGAAATCCCGTTCGGTCGGAGTGACCGAGGGGCGGATGACAGGGGTCGGCGATCCCGGGGCAGGGGACGGCGGGACGATCCGAGTCGAGCAGGTCGACGGGACCGGGCCGCGATCTTCCAACACCCGCGGGGCGTCGCGGCGACGCCTGCGGACTCGGCGACGACCGCCGCCGAGAGGGGACCTCCGATCCGCACGCGATCGTCCGGCGGAGGTTCGTTCCGTTCCTTCCCGACCGATCCGAGGGACCGGCCGAGGCGGAGTTCGTTCGTGTCACCCGGTCGTTCCCGAGCAGTGGCTCGGGCCGGGCTGGGGTCATGGGGCCGGAAGGCCCCGGGAATCCGCCCGCGATGGGCGGCGTGTTCTTCGTTCCGGTCAGTCGGCGGTCCATCCGCCAGGCGAGCCGGGATCGATCTTCCGAAGTTCGTCGCGGAGGTAGTTGAGGACCTGCCGCTCGGAGTCGAACGTGCCCACTTTCCGGGCGATGCGTTCGCAATG
>JAUIHC010000378.1 GCA_030432455.1 Phycisphaerae bacterium
GGCCTCGGCGAAGACCAGCAACGCCTCGAGGTCCTCCTGGTCCCGAGCCACCGCGAGACTGAGTTCGCGCATCGCGGTCTCCCAGTCACCTTCGGCAGCGGCGGCAAGTCCGGCGGATCGAGCCTCGAGCGCCCGAGCGTCCTTGACCGACTGCTGAAGGAACCACGCGCCGACGCCGAGACCGGCGATGACGAGAAGCGACACGGTGAGAATGAGGAGCCGGCGACGAGCGCGACGGGTCAGAGCCATGGCAGCGTGAACCTGTGGAGGGAAGGGGTCATTCGTCGGGGACGGGGCAGCATTGAAGAATGGTGCCCGGTGGGGATCATCGTGTCACGATGTTCCGCACGGTTCGGAAGATGATCTTGAGATCCAACCAGAAGGATGCGGTCCGGACGTACTCGATGTCGTACCGGATCCACTCCTGAAAGTCCTGCCCGGGAGCGCGGGTCCGCTCGACCTGCCAGAGTCCGGTGATGCCGGGCCGCACCGAGAGACGCATCTCCCGCCAGGCCGGGCAGAACTGGTTCTCCTTGTCCGGACTGGGTCGAGGTCCGACGACGCTCATGTCGCCGCGGAGCACGTTCCAGAACTGCGGCAGCTCGTCAAGCTGGAGTTTCCGGAGAATCCGGCCGACGCGGGTCACCCGGGGATCGTTCTCGATGAACACCTGTGGACCGTCGGCCTTGTTCATCGCCTGCAGCTGGGCCACCATCGCCTCGGCATCACGTCGCATGGTTCGGAACTTCCAGCACTTGAAGTTCTTCCCGTTCTTCTTCTGACGGGTGTGCCCGAAGAACAGCGGGAACCCATCGTCGATGGCGACCGCCACCGAGACCGCCAGCATGACTGGCCCGAGTCCGATGAGAACCGCCAGGGCGAAGACGATATCGAAGCTTCGCTTGGCGAGGTCGTAGACGCTCTGCCTCGGAAGGAGGCGTCCGCCCCGACGCCCCTGAGGCAGATCGATCTCGTTGATCGGCCGCGGACGAACCGCCGGGCTCGCGGACGCTCCCGCCAACCGGTCGTCGGGCAGGAAGTCGGGCCCGACCACGATCCGTCCGGCGTCGATGGCGTCAGAGGCGCCGATCCAGGCGGGCTCGATGCAGATCATGTCATCCGGAATGCGGGTGTCGGCGATCGCGAAGACGCCAGGCTTGACGGCGGAGATCCCCTCGAGCACCCGGTGCGGATCTTCCCAGGTCGCCACCAGCCACGAGAAGAACCCGGATCGCCCTTCGGACAGCGTCACATCGAAGCAGTGCCCGTAGACCCGAAGTCGATCGATCCGCCGCCTCGCACCATCCACCACCGATCGCTTGCCGGACCGAGGATCGCGTGCTTCCGCCCAGCGCCGGGCCAGCGACTCATCCGGCGTCAGGATCACCCGATGCCCCACCCACTCATCCCGCGCGTATCGGCGACGAATGCCAAGCACCTCGCCCTCGGCACTTCGCACGATCTCCTCGCGATACCCCTCGTCGTCCTGCTCGATGATCCGGACGCGGAATGCCTTGGCGGTACTCCAGACGACCGTCTCGATGATGTCGGCGAGCGTGAAGGTCGCGACCTGATCAGGCTCGAGCAGCAGGTACAACTCGGCACCGGGGACCGGCTCGAACGGTTGCCCGAGATGAACACACTGGACCCCATGCCCCCGCCACCATGCCTCGTGCATGGCCACGGCGTCGAGACCCCAGATGGTGGGATCACGGCCCGTGCCCGACCCGGGGCATGCGTCCTCGACGGCGTCGGCGTCCGCCAGTGCGATGTTTGCGTCAGTCAGCACGATCCTCTTGACCATCGATCATGGGATTGCGTGCGTCGGCCAGCGAGGATCCATCGCCGCCCTCGAGCGCGGACTGCACGGAGACGCTCATTCGCGAGGTTGACCCGTATCGAACACAGTCCGATCTCTCCGCATAGTTGAGCACCACGCCGATGTAGTCGGCTCCCACGGCGCGAAGATCCTCGATGCACTCGGACAATCTGGCCCGCGATCGGCCGCGCCGAAGCGTGAGGACGGCACCATCGACCGCGGAGGCCACCGGCATCGCCTCGATGCTCGCGGTGATGGGGCCGCTGTCGATGATGATCAGATCGAAGCGATCTCGAACCGAGTCCAGCACCTGCTTCATGATGCGTGGACTCAGGTTCGCCGCCGAAATCCGTCGATCGAACCCGACCCCGAGAAGACTGAGATTCGGATGGCCCAGCTCATGGATCTGATCCGTGACCTCACCATCGCGGATGATCTCTCGGAGTCCCTCATCCTTGAGGTGCCCGAACTGGTGCGTCATCGCCCGACCGATGAAGTCGGCGTCCAGCAGAAGCGTCTTGTAGCCACTCTCCGCATACGACCAGCCGAGGCTCACCGCGAGCGTGGTCTTCCCGTCGCCCTGGAACGGACTCGACACCATCAAGGTGTAGCCGGAATGGTGAGTACGGCGAGATTCGATGCGGGCCCGGATGCGGTGCACGCAGTCGGTGGCCAGACTGACGGTATCCGTCTCCTCCTCGACCTCGTCCATGTTCGGCATGACGCCGAGCACTCGCAGGCTGTTCCGCTGATCCTGCAACTGTCGAACGCCGAACGTCTTCTGGTCGAGCGTTCCGATCAGGAAGAACACGCCGAAGGAGACGGCAAACCCGCCGAACGCGCCCGCGGCGGCCGCCGGAATCTTCTTGTCGCTGGTCGGCGCGAAGGCGGGCACCGCCTCGGTCCGAACGGCCACGCGCCCCTGACGAATCGAATCCCGTTCGCGATCGAGCCCCTGGCGGCGATCCTCGAGTTTGGCGAGTTCCGCGACTTCTCCGGCGATCTTGCCCGAGAGGTCCTCGGCCGCGATCATGTCGAGCGCCAACTGCGTGTTCTGGGATCGAAGGTCCTCGAGCTCGTCGGTCAGCGTGTTCTTTCGCTCCGAGAGGGCGCCCCAGGTGAACATCCGCCCCGATCCCTTCTTCCATTCCTCCGTCGCCGCCGCCAGACGGGCCGTGTAGTTCTCCTCCTGAGCCTCGAGATTCGCCTTGGCCCGGCGGTACTGCTGATGGGCCGGGCCAAACTGCGATGAGATCAAACCAAAGGCCACCTGCGTTCGATTGAGATCCTCCTCGAGCGTCGGCAGTTCCGCATCGACCACCGACAATTGTTCGATGATCGGTTCCACGCGGTCATCCACGCGGGGCTCCAACTCGCCCGGCAGAACCTCGCGGGACTCCGCCTCCGCCCGGGATCGGGCCCGGACCGCCACGTCCTCCCGGATCCGATCGAGTTGTCCGTCGACCGCGGTGACCATCCCCTCCAACCGACGAATCCCCTCGACATTCGTGTCGATGATCGCCTGTACGTCGGTGATCGCGTACTGGCTGTCACGCAGAAGGTCGATCCGCTGCCGCTTCAGATCATCGACCCGACGACGAGAAGCATCAATTCGCGCCTGGATGCGATCGACCTTCTGCTGATACTCGATCTCGGTGTTCGGCGCGAAGATCTCGACGTACGCGCGAACGACCGCATT
>JAUIHC010000379.1 GCA_030432455.1 Phycisphaerae bacterium
GACCCGGTGCCCGTATCATCGCCGCCATGCGAACCGCGCCCCCACCGCCGGTCGAGTCCCTCTCCTACGACGCGTTCGGCGCGGCCCGCCCCGCCGAGCGACTCGGTGCCGAGCAGGGTGCGCGGGGAACGGTGCTCATGCTCTCCGGACTCGCGATGTTCGGGCTCGACGCCCAGCGTCCCGCGGCCCGCGATCTCCTCGCCTTCGGGGACGAACTCGCCACCGCGATCGTCGCCGGCGGGCGGTGCGTGGTGCGACCCCTCGCCTTCGAGGCCGAACGCGATGCCGACGGATGCGTGGCCGCCGCGACGGCTCTGGTCGAGCTTGCGCGCACCCGGTCACCCGGCCCCCTGATCGTGCTCGGGCTCTCCGCGGCGGCCCCCCTCCTCGCCGTGGTCGGCGCAGGCGCCCGCTGCGATGGATTCATCCTGGTCTCGCCACCGATCCTCGAGACCTACGGCAACCGGCCGGACCGCCTCGACCTTCCGCTGGCCGAGGCCCTCGGCATCCCGCCCGCGATCGCCTCCGAACTCGGTGCCGCCGCGCCGATGCACCTCGGAGCATCGGTCGCACCACGAGCCCTCGTGGTGCACGGGGCCTCGGATCGCATCGTGCCACCATCGGACGCGATCGGCTGGCGGGCGTCGCTCGCGGCCGCCGGCGTCGAGGCGGCCCGCCTGGAAGTCGCCTTCGCCGGACATGATCTGGCCCCGTGTCGGCCCGCCGCGATCGCGGGCATCCTGCACGCCCTCGACGCTGTCGGTCGCTCGGGATGAGCGGCCCGTCCTCGCTCCTGCCGCTCGAGGAGGCGGTGACGCTGATCGTCGATGCCGCCCGCGCCGCCTCGATCGACCGTGAGTCCGTGCCACTCGCCGACGCGGTCGGTCGGACGACCGCCGCGGAGATCCGGCTCGATCGCGATCACCCGCCCTTCGATCGAGCCACGATGGACGGCATCGCCTGTCGCGCGGGAGACGCGATCATCGGCGGGGTGCTTCGCATCGACCGCTCGATCCCGGCGGGTACCGACCCGGGCGTCGCACCGCCACCGGGAACCGCGGTCCGGATCGCGACCGGAGCCGCCGTGCCGCCCGGGCTCGACGCGGTCGTCGAGCGGGAACGACTGACCGAGCTCGACGACCGGCGCGTGCGGATCGAGACCGACGAGATCGCGACCGGCCGCCACATCCACCCCCGCGGCATCGATGGACGACGCGGCGATCTCGCGGTCGCCACCGGTACGCGCCTCGATGCGGTCTCGCTCGGTGTCGCGGCGGCGTGCGGGCGACCGCACCCGATCTGCGCCCGCCGTCCCCGGATCGCGGTGGTCGCGACCGGCGACGAGCTCCGGGCTCCCGACGACCCGCTCGACGGACCAGGCGATGCGGTCCGCATCCGAGACGGCAATCGCCCGATGCTGTCGGCGACCGTCAGTGCACTCGGGGCGGCGGTCGTGGCGGACGATCGCGTTCCGGACGATCTCGACCTCACCACCGAGTCGATCCGCTCGCTGCTGGACCGTGCGGACCTGGTGATCACGATCGGCGGCGTGAGCGCCGGCGATCGCGACGTCGTGCCCGCCGCCGCCGCGAACCTGCACCTCCGACCGCGCCTCCGCGGGGTCCGCATCCAGCCCGGACGACCGGCATCGGCGTGGTGCGATTCCGACGGCCGACTGCGTCTGATGGCGCTGCCCGGAAATCCGGTGTCGTGCCTCGTGACGGCGCACCTGCTGGTACGACCGTGGATCGACGCCCGCCTCGGGCTTTCGCCCGCGGCCGCATGGCGAACCATCCGACTCGCCGAGCCGGTGCGTCCGAATCCGAATCGAACCGCCTGCCGCCCCGCGATCGCGACGGCGGAAGGCGCTGTCGTCCCGCGTTGGAACGGTTCCGGCGACCTCCCCCACCTCGTCGGAACCCACGGCATCGTGCGACTCCCCGAAGAGTCCGACGACGTGGCGGCGGGCACGATCCTGCCGTGGCTCCCCTGGAGCCTCGGGACATGAGCGACCGTCCGTTGCGACTGCGACTGCACGCCGTGCTGCGGGAGGCCGCGGCGGTGGAGACGATCGATCTCACGGTCGCCGCCGACGCGACGCCGCGCGACGCCTTCGATGCCGCCGCGGCGGACATCCCCGCCCTCGACCCGTGGCGGTCGGTGGTCGCCTTCGGAACCGACGAGCGACTCGTGCCCGCCGACCGCCCGATCCCGAGCGACATCGTCGAACTGCACGCCCTGCCGCCGGTCTCGGGGGGGTGAGCGAGACGATCACCCGGGGACTCACCCGCCGGATCGACCGAACCGCCGCTCGAGTTCCGCGATCGGAATGCGAAGATGCGTCGGGCGGCCGTGCGGGCAACTTGCCCCACGGTCGATCCGATCGCGCATCGCCAGCAACTCCGCGATCTCCGAGGCGCGGAGTCGATCCCCGGCCTTGACCGCGGCCTTGCAGCTCATCATGTCGAGCACCTCGGCGAGCGCCGCCTCGTCGTCGTCGAGGTCGAGCTCGCCCGCGGCCGCCCGCTCCAGCAGTTCGGAGACGAACGGCCCCGACTCGACCCGACGGGCGAGCAGCAGCGACGGAAACGCATGGATGGCGATGCTCCGCGGTCCCGCGGCGCCGACATCGATCCCCAGTCGCTGAAGCAGCGGTTCGAGGGTCTCGATCGCGGCGATCGCCTCGGGCTCCGCCTCGACCACGACCGGCACGAGCTGACGCTGCGACTCGAGCGGCCCGACCGAGATGCGTCGCTGCAGCGTCTCGAACATGACCCGCTCGTGCAGGGCGTGCTGGTCGATGATCACGAGTCCCTGTTCGTCCTGGGTCACGAGGAACGACTGGTGCACCTGCAGCACCGCGTCGGATCCGACGAGCGTCGGCAGCACCTCGGTCGCGGCGGGTTCGGGTGGGGTCGCAAGATCGGGGAGCGGTGTGTCGGCGACCGCCGCCCGCCAGGCCGCAACGTCCGCCGTGCCGCCCCGCGCGGTCGCGGGCCGGGCGGACGCAGACCGCATCGACGCCGCGGCGCTCGCGGGCCGCCACGCGGACGCGGTCTCGATCGCCGGTCCGCGGGCAACGCCCTCGGTCGACGGGCGCTCGGACGACGGGCGCTCGAACGGTGCGTCCTCGGCGTCGGGAAGCGCGATCTCGCGGGCGAGATCCGCCTCGACGAGCGCCGCCCGAACCGCGCGTCGCACGAGACCATGCAGCGGACGGGCGTCGCGGAAGCGCACTTCGGTCTTCGCCGGATGCACATTGACATCCACGCGGGCGGGATCCATGTCGAGGTGGACGACCCCGATCGGATGACGCCCGGGATCGACGAGACCGCGGAAGCCTTCCTTGAGGGCGTGCGAGAGCGAGCGATCCGCGATCGCGCGACCGTTCAGGATGAACCGCTGCTGCTTCGAGGTCGGACGCGCCGTCTCCGGCGTGCCGACCAGTCCCCAGCAGGTGACGAGCGTGCCGTCGGCCGCGTCCCCGATCTCGCCGTGGATCTGCAGCA
>JAUIHC010000003.1 GCA_030432455.1 Phycisphaerae bacterium
CGAGCCGCGCAGGCCCTCGTCTCCGCGGCGCGGGTGCTCGCCCTCATGGACGGCCGCTACGCGGCGAGCGCGGCGGACATCCGACGCATCGCCCCGTCGGCGCTGCGACATCGGGTGCTGCGGACCTTCGAGGCCGAGGCGGATGGGGTCGAGCCGGACGACATCGTCGCGTCGATCCTGGCCCGGGTGCCGGTCGAGATCGACGAGTCGCTCGCCCCGCGTGCGGGAGCCGCGTCGTGAGCCCCTTTCCGGACGGGCCACCACCGAAGTCGGCACGGCCGACGCGGGTCGACGAGCTCATCGACGGCCGTCTCATGGCGCGGCTCGATCATCTGGACGTGGTGAGTCGTCGCATCTTCAGCGGTCGGGTGCAGGGCGAGCGCCGCAGCAAGCGGCGGGGGCAGAGCGTCGAGTTCGCCGACTTCCGGCCGTACGTCGCCGGCGACGACCTGCGCTTCGTGGACTGGAACATCTACGGCCGACTCGACCGGCTCTTCCTCAAGATCTTCCTCGAGGAGGAGGATCTCTCGCTCATCGTCGCGATCGACGCCTCGGCGAGCATGGACTGGGGCGATCCCTCCAAGTTCGAGTTCACCCGCCGTCTGGCGATGGCCCTGGGCTACATCGGTCTGGTCAACCAGAACCGGGTGACCCTCGCCGCGTTCGGAGGACTCGACGCCGACGGCCGACCCGCCGGACTGCAGCGTCTCTCGAATCTGCGGGGACGGCGTCGCACCCACGAGGCGGGGCGGTGGCTGCTCGACCTTGAACCGGGCGGTCCGGGGGGATTCACCGAGGCGATGAAGACCATCGCCCTCTCGCGACAGGGCCGCGGGGTCATGGTGGTGCTCTCCGACTTCCTTCTCAAGGACGGATACGAGACCGGGCTTCGCTACGTCGCCGGTCGCGGCTACGACGTCTTCGCGATGCAGGTCCTTTCGCCGCAGGAGATCGATCCTCTGAAGCACGGGATGCGGGGCGACCTGCGGCTGGTCGATCTCGAGGACGGCGACGAGGCGGAGGTGACCGTCAACGGGGCGGTCCTGCAGGGATACCGCGATCGGCTCGACGCCTGGAGCGGCGGCCTGCGCGACTTCTGCATTCGCCGAAGCATCATGCACAGCGTGGTGGACACCGCGACGGACATGGACACCCTGTTGCTCGACTACCTGCGGCGACGGGGGCTGCTGCGGTGAGCTGGCTGACCCCGATCTTCGGAGGGGTGGTGCTCGGCGTCGCGGTGCCCGCCCTGATCGCCCTCTACTTCCTGCGACTTCGACGCTCCAGTCGTCCGATTCCGAGCACCATGCTCTGGAAGCGGGCGGTGGAGGATGTTCGGGCCAACGCGCCGTTCCAGCGACTGCGTCTGAATCTGCTGCTGCTTCTCCAACTCATCCTGCTCGCGCTGCTCGGGGTGGCGCTCATGCAGCCCCGGATCGACGCCGGTGCGTCGCGGGGCGGACGCACCGTGATCCTTCTGGACCGCTCGGCGTCGATGGGCGTCGCCGACGGCGATGACGACGATCGGTCGCGACTGGAGGTCGCGCGGGACGCCGCGATCGAACGGATCCAGGCGCTGCATGCGGGCGGTCTCTTCGGGGGCGGCGGGGCGGAGATCATGGTCGTCGCCTTCGCCGACGACGCCGCGATCATGACGCCGTTCACCGACTCCGAGGCGACGGCGATCGCGGCGGTGCGGTCCATCGAGCCGACCGACGGCCGCAGCGTGATCGGCCCGGCGCTCGAGCTCGCCCGCGCCTACACGACCATCGTCGATCCCGATGCCCAGACGGCGCCGGGAGAGGCGCCGGCGGCCCTGGAACTCTGGAGCGACGGCCGGATCGCGGATCTCGACGGACAGGTTCTTCGCGCCGGAGAGTCGCTCGAGTTCCATCGGGTGGGCAGGTCCGACTCCCGCAACGTCGGCATCGCGGCGGTCGCGGCGGAGCGGCCGTACGACGATCCCGGGCGGATCCAGGTCTTCGCCGCGATCGAGAACGACGACGACGAGCCGGCGGTGGTGGATGTCCAGCTCGGCGTCGATGGCGGCATCCGCGCCGTGACGCCCGAGCCGGTCGAAGTGCCGCCGGCACGGAACGATCCGCAGGCGGGCCGCGTGCCGGGACGGCGGCAGGTCGCGTTCCCCGCGTTCGAACAGGTGCGGGATGCGGTGATCGAAGTCTCGATCGTGGGAGACGACGCCCTCGGATGCGACGATGTCGCGGCGCTGGTGGTGCCGCCCGCGCGACGGCTGCGGGTGGCGCTGGTGGGCTCGGAAGGTTTCGTGCTGCGATCCCTGCTGGAAGGCATGCCGCTCGACGAACTCGATCTGCTCACCGCAGAGGACTTCCGGACGCTGGCGGCCTCAGGTGCCGCTGCCGACTACGACGTCATCGTGCTGCACGATGTCGAGGTCGACGATCTTCCTCCAGGGCGGTATCTGAGTTTCGGCACCGTGCCGACCGTCGAGGGGCTTCGGAGTTTCGGCGAGCCCGCGGAGGGGTCGCTCGTTCGCCGGACTCGTGACGATCACCCGGTGCTGCGATTCGTCAATCTCGATCAGTTGTATGTGGCGCGGCTTCGCAAGATCACCACCGGGGCGGGAACCGCGGTGCTGGTGGACAGTGGCGACGGTCCGATGGTCGTGGAACTGGATCGAGGCTCGATCTCGCTGGTGCACGTGGCGTTCGATCCGCTGGATTCGAACTGGCCGTACCTGAGGTCGTTCGTGAACTTCATCTCGAACGCGATCGAGCATCTCGGGACCCGGGGGGATGCGCTGACCTCGCAGGGGCTCGCTCCCGGAGAGGCGATCGTGACGCGGCTGGATCCAGGGGCGACCGACATCCGCATCCGCACGCCCGACGAGGTGGAGGAATCACTGCAGCCGGAACCCGACGGGAGCATCGTCTGGGGGCCGATCCGCCGGACGGGGCTTCACGAGATCTCGTGGATTCCTGCCGATCGCGGGCCGCGTGCGAGGCGATTCGTGGCGGTCAACCAACTGGCCTCCGATGAACGTCGCGTGGCGGTGGCGGACGACGTTCGATTCGGGGTCTCCACCATCCGCGGACAGGCGACCGATGCCGGTGGGCCTCGCTGGCGGGATCTCTGGCCCTGGCTGCTGGCCGCGTTTGCGGGCCTGTCGTTGCTGGAGTGGCGCTGGTGGCAGCGTCAGGCCGGGGCCGGTTGATCCGGCGAGGCCGATAGCGTCGGGATTCCGCCATTCGCCGACGGCATCGAGTCGGCGCGGCCACGGCGGGACCACATCGACTCGACATCGGTCGATCATGAGCCATGGTGTGTGCGGTAGGTCATCGCCACGCCTCCGGCCGACTCGGCTGGAGACCTGGTTCGCGGGCGGAGGGAGCTCCGATGACGACCACGCGGCCCGAGGGGCCTGGGGAGTGACCCAGGGGCGCGTCCGTTCCCGGCGACGACGACGGTCGACAGACCGTCGTCGTCGTCATTCGCTGGGGGTGGGTGCGGCTCTGCGGTCAGCCGCTCCTCAGACTCGCAAGAAGGTCGTCATCGATGCCGAGGAACTCCCGCATGTGGCGGTCGTAGGTCTCCTGATCCTCGTCACGGCTGAAGTCCAGACGCAGTTCGTTGATGACCTTGGTGCCCTGGCCGATCCAGTCGTGCCAGGTCTCGGCCGAGATGTTGGCCCCGATCCACTCGCCGACCGGGCCGCGGAACGGCGGGGATTCCAGTGGATTCCCAGGGCGTCCGGTTCGTCGGCAGATGAAGGTTCCGGAGGCCGCGAGCCGTTCGGCTTCGGCCTCGTCGTCGGCGGACAGGGTTGGGGCGGATCGTCCGATCGACTCCAGCCGGGACGCGATGCCGTCCCGCACGAGCAGGTCGCCGCGGGTCGCGGCGATCGTCCAGCCTCGTTCCAGGACATCGACCGCCTTGTCCTCCCACCCCGCGTCGATCATGGCCTCGCCCGCCAGTTGGTAGGCCTTGCTCATGTCGGGATTCAGTTGGATCACCCGCTCGAAGCGGGCGGCGGCTTCGGCGGCTCGACCCGCCTGGAGGTAGGCGTTGCCGAGGGAGAAGTGGGCCATGTCGTTGTCGGGATCGGCGGCCGTCATGTTCTCGAACTGCGCGATGCGCTGTTCGAGTCGCGGATCTGCGGAAGTGGGGGAATCGCTCATGCGGCGATGCTAGCACGACGCCCGGCGCGAGGTTCGACGAAGCCCGGAGGGACAGCCCGCGTCCGCCCGGTCTCCTCCGGGAGGAGCTCTCGCGGGCCCGGACGCGAGCATGCGTCAGCCGATCTCGGGTCGTGTTCGATCAACCTCGTCCGTCAGCGGCCGTCGCTGGTCTTGCCGGTGTGCGAGGAGCCGTTGCTGGACTCCCCGTTGTGGGGAATCAGGGGATTGAAGAGCGGCACGAGCTCGCGGAGCACATCGACGACGAGCCGGTCCTCCGGAAGGCCTCGCATCGCCGCGACGAAGATCGACACCGGCCCATCGACCCCGGCCGCCTCGGCGGCCTCGATGGCATGGCGGACCTGATACTCCGAGATCGTCTGGTTCCCGAACCGTCGCGAGGCCTCGTCGGCCCAGCGTCGCTGGGCCTGTCGCAGATCGTCGTCGTTCGCGGTTCGAACGGTGAGCTGCATCCAGCCTTCCATCCACTGCTCCACCAGCATGTCGCCCGGAGCTGCGAGTTGGTATCGGAGAAGAGGAATGGGATCGGAGAAGGTGAGCGCCCGCCGCACATCCTCGCGATGGACATAGAGGAACCTGCCGGATCGAGAACCCGGCAGGATGCCGTTCTGCCGCAGCCGTTCGAGGGTCCGGCGCGATACACCGAACTCCTGAGCGGCCTCGTCCAAGGTGAGCATGTCTGGATCGTTGTGCTTCGCCACGGGAACCCCTGCATCAACATGCGGGAATCCGATGATGCGGCGCATGCGAGACGCTGATTCCCGGACATTCCGTGGGGTGCGCGGTGGAATCTGGCGGAGATTGGCGGTTCTGGGCGGTAGAGACGACACGACGGGTCGCTCCCGGCGTTCCGGGAGCGACCCGCGGGTCGGTGGAAGGGTTACGGACGGTGACGGGGCGGCGCCGACGGCCACGGTGCCAGTCTGATCGGGAGGATCAGATCGAGGCGGATCACGGATCGCCAGGGGAGGAGGTCCGGTCCGGCCGGGTTCGCCTGACGCTCATGGTCTCCGTCCCAGATTCTGGCGGGACGGATGACGGCGATCGGCCCTTCGTTGTCGATCGAGACCATCGGCTGGATCGGCTTCTTCGGCTTCCGCTGCTCGGCCGAGGTCGTCGAGCCGAGGATGCCCAGACCGATCACCGCGGTGATGACGAGTCGTCCCGACCGGGAACGAGTACGTGGGGTGCGTTGCATGGTGTGATCTCCTGGTTCGGGGTCAACCGGCGTTCTCGAAGACTCGGGCGGCCTCGAGGATGCGCCAGCCGATGCGGCGGAATCCCGGGAAGCGGCCCATGGTCCCGGTGATGGTGCGGATCTCCTCATCGTCGAGGAACCAGTCCTGCTCGTCGCCGATCAGGTCGGCGATCCGCTGCCGCCGGAAGTGTTCGAGGGTGAAGGCCCGCTCGCGAAGGCCCCAGTTGCCGATCCGTTCGGCGATCTCCAGAGCCTTGTTGGTGAAGACCGCCATCGGGCGGTGCAGGTCGCTTCCCTGCAGATGCCGCAGGGCGATGTTGCATCCGAAGATCGCCCACCATCCGTGAGACTCGAGCAGATCGACCGAGGCGCATCCCTCGACGTCGATCGCGCCCTCCAGTTCGACCATCACCTGATCGATCGCCGCCCCGGGTTCGTGTCGACCGGCCGCGGCCTCGACCTCCAGCAGGCCTCCGGTGCAGATGCGGGCGAAGGCGAGGTCGGTGGGACGGTCGTGATCCCGATGAAGGTCGAGGAAGATCGAGGCGGCCCGTCGAAGGTGCATCCTGGCCTCGTCGAGACGGCGGGTCGGTTCGCTCTCGGAGGGATCGATCTGTCGTCGGGCGGCGTGGCCGATCGCATAGTGCGCCATCCCGAGGTTCTCTCGAAGGACCGGATCATCGGGCGTCGCGCCCTCGAAGGCCTCGACGAGGTCTCGTCCGACCGCCTTGGCCTCGACCAGATGCCACAAGGTGTAGTGGGCGTTGGCGAGCCGGCCCTGAAGAGTGGTGCGCACATCGAGATCCCGACAGTTCATGCCGAGGCCTTCCTGCGCGCATTCCAGGGCTCGCGCGTACCGACCACGACGATCCCAGACGCTGCCCTCACGCAGGCATGCGATGGCGTGTTCGCGATCGGACCCGGCCACCAGACGCAGTCGGGAGGCCAGCCGAAGCGCCTCGTCGAACCGACCGTCGTGCCGAGCCTCGATCGAGGCCCGGCTGATCGCCTCGAACGAGTCGCCGCACGCCGGGTCGCTGCCGTCGGGGGCGTGCTCCCAGACCGATTCCGCCACGTCGCCGACGCTCCAGTCCAGCGCGTCGGCGAGGCCGACGATCAGGTCGAGCTTCGGATTGCCGCTGTCGGGCACGATCTTGGACGGATCCCGACCGAGCACCTTCGAGAGTTCGGTGCGCGACCATCCCCGGTACACCCGGGCGAGATCCACGAAACGGCAGAGCCGTTCCCGCTGAACGAGTCGTTCCTGCATGCTCGAGTCTCCAATTGGGTTGTGGACGACCACGCCCCTGGTCGTCCGGTTCTCTCGTACGCGCCGCGCGTTCGGTGCGGCGCCATCCGGTCCGCTGCGGAATCCACGATTCCGTCCGCGGCTTTCATGGGATCTGCACGAATTCACCAGATCGTGTCGGAAGACTCGTGGCGTGGTCCGGCGCGATGCGCACCGGACATCCCACGACCGTCGGCGGTGTCGGCCGACGATCCGATCATCCAAGACTTCACGCCCCCAAGACTTCACGCCCCCAAGACTTCACGCCCCCGACCTTCAGGACTCGATGACTCGACCCGCGTCGTCGGATTCCCGGCGACACGACATGCGTCCACCCGTCGGCCGGACGGTGTCTTGAAGAGGTGTCTGGAATTCGATTCGATCGAAGCCTGGAACGATGGCTCGTGAGACCGTCGTTCCAACCTGCCGGCCGATGCGATTCGTGGATCGAATGCGGTATCGGCGTGGCGAACTCGTCGTCGCTGGACCTCCGGGCCCCTGTGGGGTGAATGCCGCAGAGTGTGAGCCTGATCGCGACGGTTTGCAAGCACAAAATCGCAGACTTTCCACGCCGTGGCGGTAGAGGTCGTTCGAGGAACACGCGATCGCTCGGGCATGCATCATCGGCGCGGTCCGCAGAGAACGACTCCCGTGATCGCGATTCGGCGGTACGTGAGCAAGTCGGGCGCGTCGATGAACGATGAACGATCAGGCATGTTCCGATCCGCCGGGGGGCGATCGAATCCAGCGCCTGCGTCGATGTCTCGACGAGGCGCCTCATTGGGAGCGACGCATGGACCACGCGAACGCCGGGCGACTGCTGATCATCGACAACGACGACGCGCTCGTGCATGTGCTGCAACGCCGGCTCGAGCCTCTCGGCTTCGCCTGCGACACCGCGCACTGCGGCCGACAGGGGTTGGCCGCCTTCGATCCCGACCGGCATGAGCTGGTGATCACCGATCTCAACATGCCGTCGGGCGACGGCATCGAGTTGTCCCGGGCGATCCGCGGCCGGTCGGATGTGCCGATCGTGGTGGTCACCGGCTACCGCGAGGCGTTCCGAACCCGCGTTCGAGCCGTGTCGGGCGTGACCGTGATCGAGAAGCCGTTCGATCTCAACGATCTCGTCGATCTCGTCGACGCCGAGGTCGCGATGTGGCGGGGCGTGCGAGCGGCGGGGTGAACACGATCGGGCCGACTCGGCCCGAGTCCGGGGGATCATCGATGAGACGACGACGAATACTGGTGTCGGACGACGACCGCAGCACGCTGGACGCCGTGCGGATCCGTCTGCAGGCCGAGGGGTTCGAGGTCTCGGTGGCCTTCGACGGCTATCAGGCGGTGGCGATGGCCCGGGCCGAGCATCCCGATCTGGTGGTGCTCGATGTCGGCATGCCCGCGGGCGACGGTTTCAGCGTGCACGAGCGGCTCCGGCAGATCCCGGAGCTCGACGAGGTCCCGATCATCTACATGACCGGGCAGGATCCCGACACCATCGATCGCCGCGCGATGGCGGAGGGGGCGCGGGCGGTGCTGCACAAGCCGTTCCGGGGAGTGGATCTCGTCGATGAGTGCCGGGCCGCCCTCGGCTTCTGGACCCGCCGTCCCGCGATCTGACCATCGGCTTGCGTCCACGCGGTCCGGCGGCGAGCATGCGTCGATGTCGATCGCACCCGTCTTCGAGATTCCCGTCGATGATCCCCTGACCGCCCGCGCCGCCGCGCGATACGCGGACCGCCTGGAGGTCTGTCGCGATCTCGAGGCCGAGGGACTGACGCCCGATCCCGACCACCTCGCCCGCGTCGTCGAGAACGCCCGACAGGACGGCGAGTCGCCGCAGATCGCCGTCGTCTTCCAGGAACTGCCCCCGCCCGAGGATCGGCGAGCGGTCGGTCCGGCCGACTTCGCGGTCGGGGCCGGCGATCTCGCGCGTCTCGCGGACCTGGCGCCCGCCTTCGCCGAGGCGGGGGCGGGCTCGATCGTGCTCGGATTCGTGGACGATGACGGCCTGCCCGATCGGGAGACCATTCGGTCCGCGGTCGAGATCGCCCGCGACAGCGGTCTGGAGATCGCGTTCCACCGAGCGTTCGATCTCGCCCCCGATCCCGCGGACGCCGCGCGGATCCTCGCCGAACTCGGGGTGGTCCGGACCCTCGCCGCCGGGGCTTCCGGCTACGACGCCTCGGTCGCCGAGGTGGCGACGCGGGTCGAGCGGCTGGCCGTCGCCGCCGCAGCGGTCGATCCCGCTCGCTTCGCGATCGTGCCGTGCGGTGGGGTGCGATCGACCAACGCCGCCGACTTCGCGCGGGCGACGCCGCACGTCCATGCCAGTTGTCGCCGGCGTCCGTCCGCCTTCGAGCTCGGGGTCTTCGACCACGACGAGGCGGCCGCCCTGCGCCGCATCCTGCACCCCGCGTGATCGCCCGCGATACTCTCCGGCCCATGTCCGGACTCGCCACCACGCTCTGCGGAGTACCGCTGAGGAATCCGCTCGTCGCCGCGGCGGGGACCGCGGGCTACGGACCGGAGCTCGCCGAGGTCGTTCCGGCGAGCACATTCGGCGCCATCGTCACCAAGTCGATCACCCCGGAGTCTCGGACGGGCAATCCGCCCTGGCGGGTGGTCGATCTTCCCGCGGGGATGTTCAACGCGATCGGGCTCGCCAATGTCGGACTCGACCGATTCATGACCGATGTGGTGCCGGAGCTGGCGGCGCTCGACACCGTCGTGATCGGGTCGATCGCCGGGCACACGCTCGAGGACTTTGCGACGGTCGCCGCGGGCTTCGCGGATCCGTCCGCCGAGTCGATCCGACTGGTCGAGGTGAATGTGTCCTGTCCCAACACCGCGACGGGGCGGTTGTTCGGGGACGATCCCGTCCTGCTCGCCGATGTCGTGGCGGCGGTGGTGGAACGGCTCGCGGGAACGCCGGTGCTCGTGAAGCTCTCGCCCGGCTCCGCCGGCGTTCCCGATCTCGCCGAGATCGCGGTCCGATCCGGCGCCGCGGGCGTCACACTCGCCAACACCATGCCCGCGATGGCGATCGACCCCGAGACGCGACGATCCCGCATCGGTCGGGCGAGCGGTGGACTCTCCGGCCCCGCCGTGCATCCGATCGCGGTCAGGCTCGTCCACGAGACCCGGCGACGGTTCGAGGAGGCATCGCTGACCGCCGCCATCGTCGGGCTCGGAGGCGTGCTCTCCTGGAAGGACGCCGCGGAGTTCGTGCTGGTCGGCGCCGACGCGGTGGGCATCGGAACCGGACTCTTCGTCGATCCGCGGCTTCCCCGGCGGATCGTGCGGGGCCTCGATTCCTGGGTGCGTCGGCAGCGGGTCGCGGGCATTCGCGATCTGCAGGGGGCGGTCGAGTCGTGAGGCGGCGGGAGCGAGCGAGGTTCGACGAGCTCCTCGACGCGGTCGTCGCGAGCCTGCCCGAGGCGGTTCTGGACCTCTTCGACGAGAAGCCGCTGGTGGTCGAGGACCGACCGAGTCCCGAGGTTCTCCGCGAGTTCGGGCTGGGGCCCGAGGAGGCCGACGAGATCTGCGGACTGCACTCCGGCCCGATGGGGGAGCTGCGACCGTTGGGCACCGACGACGGCGTCAGCCCGATCGACGAGATCGGCGTGATCCACATCTACCGGGAGGGGATCATCGCCTGCGCAGGGGGGTGGGAACCGTGGACCGATGTGGACGAGGACGGCACCGCGATCTCGGGAGGCGGCGAGGAGCTCATCCGCGAGGAGATCCTGATCACCATCCTGCACGAGGTCGGGCACCACTTCGGGCTCGACGAGGACGATCTGGATCGACTCGGATTCGCGTGAGCGTCGGTGCGGGCGTGGTCAGGACGCCTCGGTCTCCGCGGTCTCCAGATACAGGATGCGGTTGCAGTTGGGGCACTGCTGCACGCCCGACGAGGTGTCGTGGAGGTTGACCACCAGGTAGTAGGGCATCTGCACGTGGCAGGAACCGCAGGAATACTCGCGGTGTCGCTTGCTGACCTCCATGACCGGCGCGAGGGTCTCGCCCTCGTTCTGCTCGGCCACCTCGTCGAAGATCGTCATGATCTTCTCGGGAATGCGGGAAGCCGCCTCGCCACGCTCGCGTTCGAGTTCACCGAGGCGGTCCGCGACCGCGGCCTCGCACTCGGCGCACTCGGCCCGAGCGACCTCGACGAGTCGTTCCCGGTCGGCGACCTGCTCGGCGAGTTCCTCGACCTCGCGGCCCATGGTCTCGATCCGCTCCATCTCGGCGAGCTGACTCGTCTCCACCTCGTCCCGGAGGGACTGGAGCGACTTCATCTCACTGAGAATCGCCTGATACTGCTTGTCGGTGGTGGAGGCGTTGAGCTCCGCCCGAAGCTTCTCGATGCGGGCGCCGAAGTCCGCGGCCTCGCCTTCGAGGTTGGCCAGATGCGCCTGCGACTGACGCCGCCGCGACTCCGCCTCCTCGTGCAGCGAGCGGACCTCGCCGAGCTTGCGCTCGCGGATCCGCAGGACATCCTGCGCCGAGTCCACTCGGGAACGGAGTCCGCGCCACTGGCTGTCCACGCGGTAGAGGGCGATCAGGTCGTCGGTGAGGCTCATCCGGGCGATGGTAGCAGCGCCGTCGTGGTTCGCGGGTCGTTCGACACGGCGATCAGGTCGAGATCGCGACGATTGCCCACGCCACCGGCGCCGCGAGGAGCGGCGAATCGAGGACATCGAGCGCACCGCCCATCCCCGGAAGCAGATGACCGCTGTCCTTGGCCCCGGCCTCCCGCTTGAGAAGGCTCTCCAGCAGGTCGCCGACCGCGCCGACCACGCCGAGGGTTCCGCCGCCCGCCACGCCGACCCACATCGGGATCGCCGGCTGCAGTGCCGCCAGTCCGGCGCCTGCGGCGGCCGCCCAGACCACCGCGCCGATGCCACCCTCGACCGTCTTGCCGGGGCTCAGCCACGGGATCAGTGTGCGGCGGCCGATCGACATGCCGGTGACATACGCCCCGATGTCTCCGGCCTTCACCACCATGAGGAGGCCCGCCGCGGTCGGGGCCCCGATCCGGTGGATCGTCAGGATCCAGAACGCGGGGAGCAGCCCGGTCCAGAACGCCGCCCCCAGCATCGCCCCGACACCGGTGAATCCGCCTTTCACCTGCTTCGAGCGGCCGATGGCGATCGCCGCCGCGAGGATCGCGACGGTGGGTCCGAGCAAGCCGATGCCGACCGCGGTGGCGGCGTCGGGCGCGTGCTCGGGACCGGCGGGCGTGAACGTCGCCGCCAGCGGCGCGAGCAGCATCGCTTCGGCGCCGATCACGGTCGCGATCGTCGAGGCGCGGGCGCCAGCGCCTCGAAGGAGCGCTGCCGCCTCGATCGCCGCGATCGGAACCAAGATCAGCGCCGCCGCCAGTGCGAACGCGATCCCCGACTCGCCGAGCCGGTCCGCGAGCATCCCGTCCAGCATCGTCAGACCCGCGAGGGCGAGGATGAGCAGGGGGCCGGTGATGAGTCGTCGGCTGAGCACGCGAGACCTCGAAGGGGCGGTGGACGATGACCCGGTGGGAGGAGGGTCAGTAGCGGGGCACGGTCGCGTCGATCTCGGAGCTCCACCGGTCGATGCCGCCCGCCAGCGAGCGGACGTCGTCGAACCCCTGCTCGCGGAGGAAGGCGACGACCTGCAGACTCCGCACGCCGTGATGGCAGTACACCACGATCGGCGATTCGGCGTGCTGCTCGAGCTCGGGGAGTCGGGCTGCGATCTCGCCCATCGGGACATGCACGGCGCCGTGGATGACCGCGGTCGCGACCTCGAACGCCTCCCGGCAGTCCAGAAGCATCGGCGGATCGTCGGTGCCGAGCGCGGCGGCCGCCTCCGCGGGGCCGATCTCCCAGGGATGTCGGGGCGGTTCGGGGTCGGGTGTGGTCATCGGGGGGGCTCCGGGACTGGGGAACGATGGACGGACATCACGGTCCGGCGATCAATCGTCGGAGGCGTCGAGGATCGCGTCGTCGAGGCCGCAGTGTCGCAGGGCGCTCCGGATCGTGTCGGGTTCGAAGCCGGCGCGAGCCAGCCGGGCCGTCAGCGTGCGGAGCCCGTCCGGCCGGGTCGGGTCCAGTCCGCGACCGCGGCGTCGGATCGCCGCGATCGCCGCGTCGATCTCGGGTGTGATCACCGGTTCCGGATGATCGGCGTCGGTCGATGCGGCGGCGAGGACCGAGTCGATGCCGGCGTCGTCGAGGCCCGCAGCGGCGAGCCGAGCGCGGACATCCGCGGTGCTGCGACCTTCCCGTCGCCACCGTCGCACGCGATCGGTCGCGACCCGCTGATCGTCCAGCAGTCCCTGTCGGCGAAGTTCTTCGAGCACGCGGGCGGCGACGTCATCGGACCTGTCGCCGCGGACGAGCCGGGACTTCAGTTCCGCCGCCAGAAGATCCCGCCCGGCCAGCGCATCGAGCGCCTGCCGATGGGCCGCCTCGAACTCACCATCGTTGGTCGAGGTCATGCGGTCCTCGTCTCAGCCGTCGAGTTCGACGAGGAGCGCGGACAACTCCGCGCGGGCGTGGGGGTCTCCGCCCCGGTCGGCGGCCGCCAGGCCGGATCGCACCGCGGCGATCGCCTCCGCCCGACGGTCGAGCGCCTCGAGCGAGCGGGCGCAGTGGTAGTGGATGTAGCCGTCGTCGGGGTCGGCGGCCGCGGCCCGCTCGTACCACCCGATCGCGGTCTCGTGCTCGCCGCGGCCGGCATGTTCCTGAGCGATCCCATACAGGCAGAAGGCGTCCTCGGGATCGGCATCGAGCAGCGCCATGAGACGAGCGAGTCGGTCGGGTGCGGTCATCCCGGGATTGTCGAGGGGCGGAGGCGGGGCTGCAAGGGACGGCGTCGATCCCGTCGGCGGTGATACGCTCGGTGGTCATGACACGGACCCGTTGCGAGGCATTCTCCGATCGCTCCCCGATCCGCGTTCTCGGCCGACGAGCGCTGCTCCCGGCCCTCGCCGCGGCATCGGCGCTGCTCTCGCTCGGAGGGTGCGAGACCACCTACGCACCGCGGCAGACCCTCGACCTGCGACCCCGGGTGCTCGAAGTGGTCGATCATCACGGCGGCACCCGGCGGGTCACGCTCGTCCGGGACGACGTCTGGTACCAGTCGTTCGGTCCCGAGATCGAGGTGGTGGACGCCCGCGACGGGCTGCGGATCAGCACCGTCGAGGTCGCGCCGTGGGGCGAGATCGCCCCGATCAGCGACATGGTGATCGCGGGCGATGAACTCGTGGCGGTCCACGCCCGCGACCGGGTCGTCCGGTACGCCCTCGACAATCCGCGGCGACCGCGATTCCTCGCCGAGATCGACGCGGCGACCCTGGGCATCGAGCCGCTGTTCCTGTCGGTCGAGAACGATCGGGTGTGGGTCTCCGGGGATGGCGGGACGACGCCCCTGGATGTTCGCGGGCTGGTCGAACTCTCGAACGTTCCGAGTGAGGCCTCGGTGGGGCGGGTGGTGGCGACGAACGAGGGTCTGGTCGCGCCGGTCGGGCGACGGATCCTCGCCCTCGACGACGGCCGCTACCTCGGGGCGGCGTCCGACCTGCGGCCGATCGAGGGACCGGTGGCCGAACTCGTGGATCCCGAGGGCGGCTTCGTGTTCCAGTTCGGAAGCGACGAGGCGACCACGGTCGGCATCCTCGGACCCGATCTTCGGGAACGCGACCGCCGGGCGTTCCCGACCACGATCCACATCGCCCGCGTGCTGGGCGATCGGCTCTGGGCGGTCATGCCGACCGAGATCGTCACCTGGCCGATCGAGGCCGGCGGCGTGCTGGGCCCGCCGTTGTTCGTGCCGGTCAAGGGCGCCCGCGACATCGCGATGATCCGGGACAACTACTACGCGGTGGCGGGCACCTTCGGACGGGCGATCTACCGCTTCAAGGCCGACGGCACCGGGGATGCCGACGAGTTCGTCGCGGTCGAACGCAGTCCCGGGCGACTGGAGATGGCGGTCACCGACGGGCGGCGGGTCCTCGCGGGCGGCGTGGAGGGCAACTGGCTCTATCGCATCGGCGGAACGATCGAACTCAGCGACCGACCGCTCCGGTCGTCCACGCAGCAGGTCGGGGCGATCACCCTCGCCTGGTGCGAGGCGGCGATCGAGGAGGATGGTCGTTCGGTCCGGATCGATCCGGTCGGCGGCGACCCGTTCCAGTGGAGCCCGCCGCACGGCGGGACGGTGCACACCCTGGAGGCGGCGGGCGACCACGTCTGGGTCGGTCACGATTTCGGGGTTGCGGCGTTCGGGCTGCGGGACGGCGGGGTGGTCTCGGCGGGAGAGATCGTCGTCGAAGGTCCGGTGGTCTGGCTCTTCCGCCCCCGGGTCGGCGACGAGGTCTGTTTCGTCAGCGTGTTCGGCGGGATCGGAACCGCGGAGATCGTCCCCGATCCCGACGCCGATCCCGGTCTGGTCCGCATGGTCCGGCCCGAGGAGGCCGAGAAGGCCGAACGCGAGATGCGCGAGGCCGCGGGGCTCCCGCCCGCGCCGACCGCGGACTGACCGCGGCGTCCGATCAGGCTCCCGCGTTCGAGCACCACCGTCGGCACAGCGCATCCTCGCCGCAGGTCGCGGCCCGCGCCTTGCAGACCCGGCGGCCGTGGAAGATCAGCAGGTGGCTGAGCAGGCACCACGACGGGCGGGGGAAGAGCGCCATGAGGTGCCGCTCGATGCGCTTCGGATCCTCCTCGTCCGCCGCGACCAGTCCGAAGCGTCGGCTGAGTCGTCCGACGTGGGTGTCCACGACCACGCCGTGGTTGATGCCGAAGGCGTTCCCGAGCACGACATTGGCGGTCTTCCGGGCGACGCCGGGAAGTTCGAGCAGTTCGTCCATGGTCGAGGGCACCTCGCCGCCGTGCCGGTCGGCGACGATGGTCATCGCCCCGTGCACCGACCTGGCCTTGTTCCGCCAGAAGTTCAGCGTTCGCACATGCGGTTCGATCTCCGCGGGCGTGACGGCGGCGTAGTGGGCGGGCGTGGGGAAGGCGGCGAAGAGCCCGGGCGTGGCCTTGTTCACGCCGACGTCGGTGGCCTGGGCGGAGAGGATGGTCGCGACCAGCAGTTCGTGCGGGGTCGAGGCGTCCAGTTCGCACCGAGCGTCGGGATGCCGCCGACGCAGGGCGGCGAGGATCGAGGCCGCGCGGCGGCGATCGGTCTCGCTGCGTTCGGGAAGATCGAACGCCCGCTTGCTGCGGGGTCCGCCGACGGGAGGTGGATCCATCATCGCGGGGACGCCTCCCGGGGCCGTCCGGCCGAGGCGGCGCCGCTCGCGGCGATGGCGACCAGCACACAGACCAGCTCCGACGACATGAGCGTCGAGGCTCGGGCGTGCAGGGGATCGAAGGCCGCCTTGGCGACCGCGGCCGCCTCGCGGTCGTCGGCGAACACCGCGGCCCGCCACGCCTCGAGCGCCTCGGCCAGCGGTCCGGCGACGAGGGTCAGCGAGATCGCCAGCAGGATCGAGGCCGCCGCGATCGCCACGGTCGCGACGATCGCGAGTCGCCCCTGACCGCTCGGTCGGCCGCCCGCGAGGGCGATGGCGAGCCAGACGAGGCCGACCAGCACGAGCCGCACGGCGTCGGCGGCCACGAAGATCGGATTGGTCACGAAGCCCGCGACGAAACGGCCCGCGGCGTCGGGGTCGTCGGCGAAGAACCCGCGGGTCGCGGGGATCGCGACCTCGAGCTCGGGAAGGCGGGGAAAGGCGACCATGGCGGCGGCGGCGGGGGCGACGATCGCCGCGACCCATGCCGCCAGCGCCAGCCACCAGACGGACGCGAGCATCGGACGCATGGTCTTCATCGCGGGGCCTCGATGGGGGGAACGGCGGACTCGCAGAGGCGGGCACCGGCGGCGGGGGGTTCGATCGCGGTGGCCCGCGACGACCACGAGTCGCCGTCCCGCCATCGCTCCCGCTTCCAGATCGGAACCTCCGACTTGGTGCGGTCGATCGCCTCGCGACAGCCGGCGAAGGCGGCGTCCCGATGATCCGCCACCGCGACGATCGCGACCGCGGCGTCGCCGATCGGCACCCGGCCGATCGCGTGCCTGATCGTGAGGCGTCGAAGTCCATGTCGGCGGGCGATCTCGTCGGCGATGGTCCGCAGGAGGTGATCCGCGAGCGGCCGCGCGGCCTCGTAGTCGAGGGCCAGCAGCGGGCCGTGGGTCGGATGCGCTTCCGGTCGCGTGACCCCGACGAACCCGCAGATCCCGCCGCCGTCGCCGGCCCCGAGCGTGGGTTCCGGCACCGGTCCCTCGGTGATCTCGGTCTCGATGTGGGGCGTCGCGGACATGATCGGAATGGTACGGGGCCGCATGGTCGATGTCGGCGGGGCGTCGTAGAGTGGCGGCATGTTCGATCGATCCGATGCTCGACCGTGGGTGACCGCGACGCTCGCGCCGCTGGCGTCGGACCCGCGGCTCGGTCTTGAAGTCGCGGCCACGCTTCCGGTGCGAGGCGTGCAGGTGTCGGCGGCCCAGCCGGGCACCCGGCCTCGGGATCTGGATCGCTCGGGGCGTCGGGATCTGGTCGCCGCGGCCCGCCGCCGCGAACTCGGCATCGCGGGCGTGGACGCGTGGTTCCCGACCGACGATCTCCTGACCGCCGCCACGATGGACGATGCCGTGGAGCGACTGCTGGCGGCGGTCGAACTCGCGGCGGATCTCGGTCGCGTCGGCCTCTCGACCCGCTTTCCGGGGACGGGTGCGGACGATCCGATTCGGGCGGTGCTCGCCGCGGCGGCGCGACTCGGCGTCCCGGTCATCGATCACGCGGTGCCGCCCCGCGGCCGTCCGGCTCGTCCGCGTGCATCCGCGGCGGCGACGGGCCTCATCGTGCCCGGGGCGATCGAGTCGTCGGCCCCCGATGCCACGGGCGGGTGTTCGCTCGACGGTCTGGCGGTCGGCATCGATCCGCCGGCCTGGCTCGTCGCGGGGCTCGACCTTCTGGACGGGGCCGCTCGCGGGGTCGAGGCGGTCCGTCTCGCGGATCTGACCGTGGACGGCATGCGGGTGCCGCCGGGGGAGGCCGATGGACGGGTGGATCCCGCGGCGCTGGTCGCGGTCGCCCGCACCGGGGGATTCGAGGGACTTCCGCTGATCGACGCTCGCCGCTGGACGCATCCGGTGGAGGGGGTGCGGGCGACGGTCGGGCGACTCGGCTGAGGCTGGAGGCCATCGAGCTCGGGGTCTCGGAGTTCGGGCTTCGGTTCAGGCGTCGGGCGTCGGCCGCCCGCGAAGCTCCCAGACCGCGTGCGGCAGGACCGGCACCACGATCTCCCGCATCACCGACTCGACCGCCCGCAGCGATCCGGGAATCGCGAAGACGAGGACGCCTCGGCCGTCGTCGGCGTCGGTGACGCCGGCGATCGCCCGGCTGAGGAGGCTCGCGGCGCCCACGTCGCGTCGGCCGAGGGCGCGGACATGCTCGCCGAAGCCGGGGAGTTCGAGCCGGAGTCGCGGGCGGACCACCTCCACCGTCCCGTCCCGGGGCCCCAGTCCCGTCCCTCCGGTCAGCACGATCGCGTCGAGGTCGGTCGCCCCCGCGAGCTCGTCGAGCGCGGCGGCGAGCTCCCGCGGTTCGTCCCGAACCAGACGACGGTCCACGACCCGGAACCCCGCGTCGGTCGCGATCCGGCAGGCCGCATCGCCGCCGGTGTCGGTCGCGAGGGTGCGGGTGTCGCTCACGGTGACGATCGCCAGAGGGATGGGTCGGGCGGCGGCGGCGGTGCGGGCGCGGGCGTCGTGGTCGGTCATGTCTTTGGTCTCGGCGGTACGGTGCGTGCATGCGGATCATCGGTCACGGCGTGGACCTCGTCGAGATCGCCCGGATCGAGCGGATGCTCGACGATCACGGCGATCGCTTCGTCGCGCGATGCTTCACCGCGGAGGAGCAGGCGTACGCGGACGCGTCCGCGGCGGTCCGCGGTGAGCGGTACGCCGCTCGTTTCGCGGCCAAGGAGGCGGTGCTCAAGGCGCTCGGGACCGGCCTCCGGGACGGGATCGAGTGGACGGACATCGGGGTCGTCCGAAGCACCGCGGGAGCGCCGTCCGTCGTCCTGCAGGGCCGAGCCCTCGCGGTGTCGCAGGAGCGCGGCATCGAGCACTGGTCCCTCAGCCTCTCCCATGCGGGCGGGATGGCGATGGCGAGCGTGATCGCCTCGGGATCGGATCCGTCCCCGCCGTCCGAGAGGTAGGATCCGGGCATGGCACGACGATCGGGACCCACGCTCTACGAGGCCATGTCCAGAAGCGCCGCGGCGGGGACGCCCTCGCCGTCGGCGGCGGGGCGACGGCCGACCTCCGATCCGGACCGACCTGCCCAGCCGGCGCTGCTCACGCCGGGCTCGGCGGTGCGGGTGCCCGTGGGGTATGTCTGGGTGCTGGTCATCGTGGTCCTCGGTCTCTCCGTCGGCAGCTTCCTGCTCGGGCACGCCCGAGGGGTCGATGCGGGGCGGGTGGAGATGGAGCGAACCCTGACCGCGACGGATCAGGCGGCCCGGGAGACGGCTCGTCTGCGGGAGCCGGTCGTCGATCAGGTCCCCGCGGGGGGGCGGAACCCGGGGACGCCGTCCGAGTCCGTTCGGGCCGCCGACTCGGGGGGCGGGACACGCCCGTCGCCGATCCCGCCCGCCGACACCCGGCCCTCCGATGTGCTCGCGGAGCGGCGAGAGT
>JAUIHC010000380.1 GCA_030432455.1 Phycisphaerae bacterium
GCCGTCGAAACACCTCGAACGTGCCCGCGCAGTCGCTGGTGCTCATGAACGATCCGCTGGTGCACGAGATGGCGGCCCGCTGGGCGGGGTCGATTCTCGCCGACGACACGCTGGCCACCGACGCCGATCGCGGCGTCCGCCTGTGGCGACAGGCGTTCGCGGTGGCACCGACCGACGACGAACTCGCGTCGATGCTGGCGTTCGTCGCCGACGCCGACGACCCGACCGCCGCGTGGACGGATGTCGCGCATGCGATCTACAACGCCAAGGCGTTCATCCATCTCGACTGACCGGACCAGCCGACCATGACCGATTCCCACCACTGCCGCCGCTTCGTCTCCGGCCCGACCTCGCGCCGGGAGATGCTGCGTCAGGTCGCCGGCGGCTTCGGTCTCGCGGCGTTCGCGGCGCTCGCGCACGAGGCACGGGCGGCCGAGACGAGTCGGTTCCGCGTCGGCACCGGCGGCATGCTGCCCGAGCCGCATCACGCACCCACCGCCCGCAGCGTCATCTTCCTCTACATGGACGGCGGTCCGGGTCAGATGGACACCTTCGATCCGAAGCCCGTCCTCACCGATCGGCACGGTCAGCCATTCCCGATGGAGAAGGCTCCGACGCAGTTCGACTCGAACGGCCACTGCCTCGGAACCCCCTGGCAGTTCCGGCCCGGCGGCACCTGCGGCACGCCGATCTCCGACCTCTTCCCGCACGTCCGCGAGATGGCCGACGAGCTGCTCGTCGTGCGGTCGATGACCTCGCCGTTCAACGAGCACACCAACGCGAACTACTTCCTGCACACCGGGCTCGGTCTCGCGGGTCGTCCCTCGATGGGAGCGTGGGCGACCTACGGGCTCGGCAGCGAGAACCGCGACCTGCCCGGATTCGTGGTGCTGGACGGCGGCCTCATTCCTCCCGGCGGGCTGGAGTGCTTCGGCAACGCGTTCCTCCCCGCGACCCATCAGGGGTCGGTGCTGCGACCCGCCGACGAGGTGCTCGCGAACATCCGTCCCCGCGAGGAGATCGACCGTCAGCGCCGCAAGCTGGGACTGGTCGAGGCGTTCGACCGCGGGCTCCGCGCCGCCGGGCACGACCGCATCGAGAGCGCGATCCGCAACCAGGAGCTCGCCTTCCGCATGCAGTTCTCGGTGCCCGAGGCGACGGACCTCACCGGCGAGACCGACGAGACGACGCGGATGTACGGCTTCGAGAGCGACTTCGAGCCGACCCGCATCTACGCCCGAGAGTGTCTGCTGGCGCGGAGGCTCGTGGAGCGCGGCGTTCGGTTCGTCGAGTGCACCTGTCCGCGGGTGAACGCCGACCGCTGGGACCAGCACGGCAAGCTGAAGGAAGGACACGAGAACAACGCCCGGGCGGTCGATCAGCCGATCGCGGCGCTCCTGAAGGACCTCAAGCAGCGCGGTCTCCTCGACTCAACGCTGGTGGTCTGGGGCGCCGAGTTCGGCCGCACCCCGTTCAGTCAGGGGTCCGACGGTCGCGATCACAACCAGTTCGGCTTCAGCATGTGGCTCGCGGGCGGCGGCATCGCAGGCGGCCGGACCTTCGGCGCGACCGACGAATTCGGGTATCGCGCGGTCGAGAATCCGGTGGAGATCCACGACCTGCACGCCACGATGCTTCATCTCATGGGCATCGACCACGAACGCCTCACCATCCGCTTCGGCGGCCGCGACATGCGGCTGACGGATGTGCACGGCAAGGTGATGCACGACTGGATCGGGTAGGTCGCCTTCGGCGAGAGCAGGAGATCAGGAGATCAGGAGTGAGGTGAGCAGGAGACTGCGGGGGCGAGCGCCTCTACCTATCCCGCAATGTCGAAGAGCACCGCACGGATCGCAGTGTCGTCATTGATAACACCATCCCGGTCGCGTCCGCCGATGTGCTTCGCGATTCGATGACCCGCTTCGATGATGTCGCCGATCCGCGATTCGTCATCACGAGGCATGGCGTACTTCCCGCAACACCCGCTCACGCACGTCAGGCTTGAGCCCGCCCAACGGCACGACATCCACGGGGCAACCGATCGCCTCGGTGAGAATCCGCCGCACAGCCGCGAGGTCGAAGAGATCGCCCTGATTCGTGAAGTCGACCAGAACATCGACATCTGAACCCGGCATGGCATCACCGCGAGCGACCGATCCGAAGACGCCGAGGCGCGCCACGTGCCGCTCCGTCAAGGCCGGGCGGACCCGCTCGATCGCATCGAAGACCTCCTGCAGGGTCGGCATGGCCTCATGGTATCCGACTCGTCTTCCGAGGCCTCCCGATCTCCTGCTCGCCTGATCTCGCCCCCCCGCCATCACGGGGCCGTCGTCGTAGACTCCGCGGCGTCATGACGCTTCTCGCCGAGAGTTACATCCACGACCTGTCGCCCTTCGCCCTTCGATTCGGCGACGGACTCGGCGTCCGGTGGTACGGGCTTGCGTATCTCTCGGGGTTCGTCGCCGCGTGGCTCATTCTCAAGTGGATGGCCCGGACCGGCCGGGGTCTCATGAGGCCCGAACAGGTCGGCGACTTCATGACCTGGATGGTCGTCGGCGTGCTGGTCGGCGGTCGTCTCGGGTACGTCCTCTTCTATTCGATCGACCTTCTCTGGACCTTCTCCTCGAGCGTGCCGTTCTGGGGCGTGCTTGAGATCCACAAGGGCGGGATGGCGAGTCACGGTGGCATCCTCGGGGTCTGGATCGCGTGTCTGCTCTATGGACGGTCCCGCGGGATCACGCCGTGGCACCTCTTCGACTCGGTCGCGTTCTGCGCCCCGATCGGACTCGGGCTCGGTCGCCTTGCGAACTTCGTCAACGGGGAGCTCTGGGGCCGGCCGCTTTCCGCCGCGATGCAGGGCGATCCGCCGTGGTGGAGCGTGAAGTACCCCGACGAACTTCTCGACCCGACATTCCCCAACGGCGGCCCCGTGGACGGCCTCGCGACCATGGTGTCGAACCCGGCGAACCTCGCACCACGACAGGCGCTGCGCGACGCGATCTACGAGGGCCGCAGCGATGTCGCCGAGGCGGTCGCGCCGTACCTCGTGGCGTACTACCCGAGTCAGTTGTTTCAGTTCCTGACCGACGGGGTGTTCCTGTTCACGCTGCTGGCGATCGTCTGGTGGCGACCGCGGGTGCCGGGCGTCGTGTGCGGCTGGTTCCTGATCGGCTACGGCGTCATGCGAATCGCGAGCGAGCAGTTCCGGGCTCAATACGAGACCCGCTGGGGCATCTCCAGCATCTGGCCCGCGGCGGGTCTGAGCGCGATCATGATCGCCCTGGGTCTGGGCGTGATCTGGTGGTGCCGACGACGCGGCGACTCGCCGATCGGCGGGCTCCGAGCAGGCACCGCGACCACCTGACGACCACCGCCATCAGCCGCCATAAATCGGGACAGGCGACCTTTTTCGCTGACGACCACCGCCCGACCTTGCGGACGGGCGGTGTTCGAGGGCGATGCCCCGCT
>JAUIHC010000381.1 GCA_030432455.1 Phycisphaerae bacterium
TTCCGTCCCGCGGAGACGCGGAGAAGGAGTCGGATTGGAGATCAGTCGAGGCATCGGAGAATCCTGACGCTGATCGGGCATGTGCCGGTCGGCACGTTCTCAGTATTCGCATTGATCGTCCGAATGAAACGGAGGATCCGCAGAATCAGGGGATCTTGCCGAAAACCCCGTCCCCGGTCGGCGGCGTCAGGGCTGCATCCGCGGTTCCCGGACCGGAGAATCCACACCCTTCCGCGCCGGCCCGGAACCTCGGACCCGTCCCTCTACAATCCTCGCCCCATGCCCCCCGGATCATCCACCCCCACCGCCGCCGCCGCAGCCCCCGGTCCTTCCGGGCTCGTTCGGATCCGCGGCGCCCGCGAGCACAACCTCAAGAATCTCGATCTGGAGATCCCCCGCGACCGGATGGTCGTGATGACGGGCGTCTCGGGGTCGGGCAAGAGCTCGCTCGCCTTCGACACGATCTTCGCGGAGGGGCAGCGGAAGTACATGGAGTCGCTCTCCGCGTACGCCCGGCAGTTCCTCGATCAGATGCGGAAGCCGGACATCGAGTCGATCGAGGGGCTTCCCCCCACGATCGCGATCGAGCAGCGAGGTGGCGGTCACACGCCCCGATCGACCGTCGCGACCACCACCGAGATCTACGACTACCTGCGACTGCTCTACGCCCGGGCGGGCCGACCGACCTGCTGGCACCGAGACGCCCGGGGACGGGTCTGCGGCAAGTCGATCACCGCGGCGAGTCCGACCCAGATCGTCGAGATGCTGCTCGGCCGTTTCGACGGCCGTCGGGCGATGGTCTGCGGACCGGTGGTCCGCGGCCGCAAGGGCTTCCACAAGGAGATCGCCGAGGGCCTCCAGAAGCAGGGGTTCGTCCGGGCCCGGGTGAACGGCGCGATCGTGGACCTTCGGGAGGCGCTCAAGGAGGACGGCGACAACCCCCTTGGGCTCGGCCGCTACGAGATGCACGACATCGAGGCGGTGGTCGATCGCGTGAAGATCGACGCCGAGGGTCGGCAGCGGCTCGCCGAGAGCGTCGAGACGGCGTTCAAGATCGGCACCGGATCGCTGCTGCTGCTCGTCGAGGACGAGTCGGCCGAGGGCGGCTGGGCGGAGCATCGCTTCAGCGAGCACTTCGCCTGCCCCGACCACCCCGAGTGCTCGATCGAGGATCTCGCCCCCCGGCTCTTCTCGTTCAACTCGCCGCACGGGGCCTGCCCCGACTGCGCCGGCCTCGGCACCGTCAACGAGTTCGACGAGGAACTCGTGGTGCCCGATCGCGCGAAGTCGCTCAAGGACGGCGCCATCGAGCCGTGGCGGAAGAACGGCAAGCGGATGAACATCTTCTATGGGCGACTTCTTCGGAAGTTCTGCGACGCGTACGACGTGTCGCCGACCACGCCGGTCGACCGCCTTCCGAAGAAGGCGTGGCGGGTGCTCATGGACGGCGGACCGCTCGGGAGCAAGGTCTTCGAGGGCGTGCTTCCCAACCTGCGGCGTCGCTACGAGACCAGCGAGAGCGAGTTCGTCCGCGAGAAGCTGCACGGCTACATGACCGCGGCCAAGTGCCCGACCTGCGGCGGCGCCCGGCTCCGCCCCGCGGCCCTCGGGGTGAAGATCGACGGCGACCTCGACGGCGACGATCGCACCCTCGACATCAGCGAGGTCGTCGGCCTGACGATCGAGCGGGCGGCCGGGTTCTTCGACGGTCTCCGACTCACCGGCGAGGGCTCCGCGATCGCGGCGCCGATCCTCCGCGAGGTGCAGGCCCGACTCGGATTCCTGCGGTCGGTCGGCCTCGACTACCTGACGCTCGATCGATCGAGCGGCACGCTCTCGGGCGGCGAGGCGCAGCGGATCCGGCTCGCGACGCAGGTCGGCTCGGGACTCGTCGGCGTGTGCTACGTGCTGGACGAACCGACGATCGGTCTGCACCAGCGAGACAACGACCGGCTCATCGCGACCCTGCGGCATCTGACCGACATCGGCAACACCGTCCTCGTCGTCGAGCACGACGAGGACGTCATCCGCTCGGCCGACCACGTGGTGGACATCGGCCCCGGACCCGGACGCCACGGCGGCACCGTCGTCGCTCAGGGTACGCCCGAGGAGGTGGCCGCCCACGAGACCTCGCTCACCGGCATGTATCTCTCCGGTCGCCGCCGCATCGAGGTGCCGCAGACCCGCCGCACGCTCGATGCGAAGAACGCGATCGTCGTGAAGGGCGCTGCGGCGAACAACCTGAAGGACGTGGACGCGGCCTTCCCGCTCGGCGGGATCGTCTGCGTCACCGGCGTGTCGGGCAGCGGCAAGAGTTCGCTCGTGAACGAGGTGCTCCTCAAGGCGGCCCTGCGACAGGTCGTCGGTACGAAGGTCGTGCCCGGGAAGCACGCCCGGGTCAACGGGCTTCAGCGGATCGACCGCGTGGTGGACGTCGATCAGTCGCCGATCGGTCGCACGCCCCGCTCGAACCCCGCGACCTACACCGGCGTCTTCGACGAGATCCGCAAGCTCTTCTGCCAGACCACCGAGGCGAAGATCCGGGGCTATCAGCCCGGACGCTTCAGTTTCAATGTCAAGGGCGGCCGCTGCGAGTCGTGTCAGGGACAGGGCGTGCGACGAATCGAGATGCACTTCCTTCCCGACGTCTTCGTCGAGTGCGAGACGTGCCGCGGCCGCCGCTACAACCGCGAGACGCTCGAGGTCCGCTACCGGGGCCGCAACATCGCCGACGTGCTCGACCTCACCGTCGAGGACGCGGTGGACTTCTTCGAGGCGCATCCGAAGATCCACCGCATGATGAGCTGCGTCCGCGACGTCGGCCTCGACTACATGCAGCTCGGACAGGCGAGCACCACCCTCTCGGGCGGCGAGGCGCAGCGGGTGAAGCTCGCGAGCGAACTCGGCGCCCGCCCGACCGGGCACACCCTCTACATCCTCGACGAGCCGACCACCGGCCTGCACTTCGAGGACGTCCGCAAGCTGCTCGCGGTGCTGCAGCGGCTCGCGGACGCGGGCAACACCCTCGTCGTCATCGAACACAACCTCGACGTCATCAAGTGCGCCGACTGGATCATCGACCTCGGCCCCGAGGGCGGCGACCGCGGCGGCACCATCCTCGCCGAGGGCACGCCCGAGGAGATCGCGTCCCGAGACGAGAGCCACACCGGCCGCTGGCTGCGAACGGTCCTCGGCCCCTCGCCCTCCTCGCCCCCGAAGACCGGACGGACCGGCACGGCATCCACGGCCGGCGGCAGGACCTCGGCCAAGAAGACCTCGACCAAGAAGACCTCGACCAAGAAGACCGCGGCCAAGAAGACCGTGGTCAAGAAGGCCGCTGCGAAGAAGGCGGCCACCCGAAAGGCCGCGGCCTCGTGATCCGACCACTCACGATCGCGCTGGTGCTGGTCGCGGGGATGGCGGCGGCGCTGGTGATGGCCACCCGGGACCGTGGCGAGCGT
>JAUIHC010000382.1 GCA_030432455.1 Phycisphaerae bacterium
GTGGTGAACTCCGACCCATGCCCACCTACGACTATGTCTGCGACGCCTGCGGGCACCGATTCGAACTGTTCCAGTCGATCACCTCCGATCCTGAGAAGACCTGCCCGAAGTGCAGGAAGCGGACGCTCCGCCGACTGATCGGAATCGGCGCCGCGGTGCTCGTCGGCGGCGGATCGTCGTCGCGGAGCGGCGAGGAGTCGGAGTCGTCGTCCTCGTCGTCCTCGTCGAGCAGCGACTCGACCGACGCGAAGAAGACCGAGACCACCGCGAAGGATGCGTCGTCGTCGTCGTCCTCGACCTCCGACAAGGCGGACAGGACCGAGAAGAAGATCTCCGGCTCGACCTCGACCCCCACGCACGAGGCCCGCGAAGGTCGCGGCGTCGGCAATCTCGTCGATGCGGTGCGTCGTCAGCGCCGCGAGTCGGGCAAGACCGAGACCGGCAAGACCGCGGCCCGAAAGACCGCAGCGAACAAGAAGGCGCCTTCCGCGAAGAAGGCGCCCGCGAAGACGTCCTCGTCGAAGCCCGGGAAGTCGAAGGGACGGACCTCGAAGGGCTGACGCGGCTACGGACACGGTCCCCAGGCGGCGAACAGGGTCGCCAGGTCGCGGCCGCCCACCCGGCCGTCGCCATCGAGATCCTCGGAACACGACGGGCACGGTCCCCATGCGGCGGTCAGCAGCGACAGGTCGCCGACACTCACCCGACCGTCCCCATCGAGATCGGCCGGACAGTCGAACGACGGGCAGGTCCCCTCGACGACCGTGTTGCCACCGAGATCGGTCCACGGCAGCGTGGCGGGCGTCAGGGGCACCCAGTCACCCGTCCAATCCGACCAGTTCCCGCAGAAGACCGAGTCCTCGACCCGCACGGACATGAAGTCGGGCATGTCCGCACCCGGATACCGGTAGGCGATCATCGCCGAGGGTGCCCAGGCCAGCTCGTTCAAGTCCACACTGCAGCGAACGACCTCGACATCGAAGCCCGCCGGCAGTCCTTCCCCGATGATCGCCGCCGGTTGCGACGCGTACCCGGCGTACTTCAGGCCCGTGATCCGAGTGTCGATCACCGACAGGGATCCCTCGACATCCAGACCGATCGGCGCTCGCTGTTCCGCGCCCGTCTCGGAGATCCGGCAGCAGTCGATGAACTCGCACCGCCGAATCACCATGTCGGAGTCCTCACCTTTCACAAGCGGATTGGTTCCAAATCCAAAGTAGTGACGGCGCGGCCCGCATCGCTCGAAGCGGCACCCCACGACCTCCAAACGAGTGACCCGGGCATCGAGAAGCGGGAGTTGGTTGGTGTCCACGTCCACGAACTCGCAGTCCACCACGCGGAGAACATCGCTGATGAACTGCGTCGCCACCCCCGCCGTGGAGATGTCGCGGAAGCGACACGATCTCAACTCGATCGGGCTGTGCCAGGCCTCGATGCAGTACATCGGGGCGGCACCCTCCACGCCGAAGAACTCCAGATCCTGGAAGACGACGGCGTCATACCGCATCTCGGAGAGGTCGGTCGTCGAGGCGAACCCCCACCTCTCGTAGATGCCATCCGGGGCGCGGAGTCGGGTGAGCCACTCCCCGTCGGGTCCACGGACCCCCCGAATCACGATGTCCCCCTTCCCGGAGAAGCTCACGGCGGTCCGGTAGGGGTCGCACTCCAACACCCACTCGCCCGCCCCGATCTCGACGATGTCTCCCGGCTCCGCCGCGTCCACCCCGGCCTGGATCGTCGTGTGATCGCAACTTCCGTCGGGGCAGACCGTGATCACATCGCCGGGGGCCGCCCGAGCGACAAGGCAGATCAGCCCCATCACCACCGGCGTCCATGCCGATGTCCGATCCTGCCGGGCTCGGAAGACGATGCGGAGGATCCGTCGCAGGCCCAACGCCGTGGTCGACATCGTCATCTCGCATCCTCCATCAGTCGGTCGTAGATCTCACGGACCGCGGCGACCTCCGCCTCGGCCTCGCCCCGCGGCATCGCCGCCACCTCGGTCAACCACACCTGCGTGGTCTCGAATCCCAGGCTTCGCACCGCGTCGGACATCGCCGAGATCCGGGCCGCGGTCGCGGCGGCCGCGGCGTCGTCGAGGTTCGGCGGGCAGAACGCGTCACCGCAGCCCAACGAAAGGTCATAGGTCGCGTTTCCCGTCCAGAACGCGAGCAGCACCCCGAGATCGGCAGCCGAGACGAGCCCGTCGGCATCGAGGTCGTGTTCGATCCACTCGAAGCCACCCTGCCCGAGCCCCTGCAACCACAACCCGAGATCACTGCCGTTCACGCGACCGTCGAGGTCGAAATCGGCCACCGGAACCAGTTCCACCGCCCAGACCTCGCCGGACTCGCCACTGGTCTCCCGAAAGGCCAGGGCAAGGAATCGTCCGTCCGGCGAGGCGTCGTAGGTCTGCAGCACGCGACTCACCGCCGATGGCGTGGCCAGCAGCGCGTCGGTGTGCCGGACCTGCCACTCGTCCGGGCCGCACACCTCGTCGGTCACGCGATTCCAGACCAATCCGCGGTACGGCGCCGGCCCCGGATGCGACCAGCCCACGGCCACATCCGCGCCGCAGGCGGCCGAGGGTGACGGTGGCCCCGGCGTCACCCGCTGCACGATCGCGTTGGCATTCAAGCCGCTGCCGATCACCGGAAGCGACTCCGGCGCACAGTTGGAGCCCATCGACCACACCAGCGGCCGGACGAGGAGGGCGTCAGCGACGGACTCGCCCCCGCCCTCGCCTGCCTCGCTCTCCCGGCACCAGAAGCCGCCCGCGACCCGATCTCCCGTCGGCGTGATCGAGCGAACGGTCGTCGTTCCGCGACAGTTCGCTCGAAGGTGATGCGTCGTCGGCGACGAGAACGTCGCGCCGCAGATCACCCTGTCCCCGCAGACCTCTTCGCACGAGAGGCCCGCGCAAGGATCCTCGTCATCGATGAATCGGCCTCCGTCGAACCCGCCCGCGGCGAGCCCGCCTTCGGTCACGCTGGTCGCCCAACGCAGGGCCGCGGCATTGGCGCAGTCGCCTCCGTTCGGCGTGGCGAACTGGTACGCGATCGGCTGAGGGCTCGAGCCCCACGAGAACCGGATCGGATCGACCTGACTCCCATCGCAGTCGGTCGCCCCGAGTCCGACGATCCGCGACTCGCCCGGCGTCGCCGAGCCGCCGTCCGCCACCGCCAACGCCATCGACCAGCCCGCGGCACCTGGCGGGTCGAGCCACACCGGCGCAAACATGCCGGACGGCGTTCCAGCCCCGCTGTTTCCGCCCGCATCCCAGCCAACCGCCCGCAAGCCGCTGGGCAGCAGCAGACTCGGGACCGGGGTCGTTCCACCAAGCCCGCCCACGATCACCTGCTGGTCGGAGATGTCCCAGGCGAACCCCGGTCCGTCGGCGAGGGCGTGCAGTCCGGCGGGAGGCCC
>JAUIHC010000383.1 GCA_030432455.1 Phycisphaerae bacterium
TCGGCCCGGACCGCCGGATCGTCCTCGGCGAGCTCGACCTCCGCGGTGTCGGGGGCGTCGCCGTCGATCAGGACATCCATGACGACCGCCTGCTCGGCGAGGTACTCGGCGTTCTCGAAGGCGATCTCCTGCTGTCGCAGCATGAGTTCCGCCTCGCGGCGTCGCTTGATCTCGTCGGGCACCGCGAGCGCCGGGTCGTTCTCCATCGTGCCCGCCGGCGTTCCGGGCTCCGGCGAGTAGCGGAAGACGCCCATCGCGTCGAACTGCACCTCGTCGATGAAGTCGAGGAGCTGCTCGTGGTCCTCCTCGGTCTCGCCCGGGAAGCCGGTGATGAACGTGGTCCGCAGGGCCATGCCCGGGATCTCGTCGCGAAGCTTCAGCACGAGATCCCGCTGCTGGGCGGCGGTCACCTGCCGTCGCATCGCGGTGAGCATCGCATCGCTCGCGTGCTGGAGCGGCATGTCGATGTACTTCACGATGCGGGGCAGATCGCGGATCGCCTCGATCATCGCGTCGGTGAACTTCGACGGATAGGCGTACATGAGCCGCGCCCGCGGAGCGTCGCCGTGAGTGGCGCAGAGCCCGTCGATCGCCTCGAGCAGGCCGACCAGTCCGTCCTCGTCCCCGATGTCGAAGCCCCAGCTGGTGGTGTCCTGACCGATCAGGTTCAACTCCACGCACCCGTCGTCGAGCAGGCGACGCGCCTCCTCGAGGATGGCGTCGAGCGGCTTGGATCGGAGCTTTCCGCGGATCGAGGGAATCGTGCAGAAGGCGCACTTCTGGTTGCAGCCCTCGGCCACCCGCAGGTACGCCCAGTGACGCGGGGTGAGCCGGAAGCGATGCGCATCATCCTCGTAGTAGCCGACGCCCTTGCCGTCGTCGCCGGCGACGGTGAGACCGACCACCTCGCGGCCCCGCTCGCGGGCGGCCTGCAGGGCGTTGCCGGCGATCCAGTAGCGGGGCTCGCCGTCGCCGAGGGTCTCGCGGGTCGGGGCCTCGGCGGTGACCGCGTCGATGATGCGGTCATGATCGAAGACTCCGATCATCGCATCGATGCCCGGGGCCCAGTCCAGGAGCTTGGCGCGGTGTCGTTGCACGAGACAGCCGGCGACCACGACCCGGCCGATCTCGCCGCGGCCCTTGCGTTCGATCGCGTCCCGCAGGACCTCCAGCGACTCCTCGCGGCTCGCATCGAGGAAGCCGCAGGTGTTCACCACGATCGCGTCGGCCGGCGAATCGCTCGGGACGATCTCGATGCCCGCGGACCGCAGCGATCCGAGCATCCGCTCGCTGTCCACGAGATTCTTGGGACAGCCGAGGCTGACGAAGGACACGCTGCCGGGGAGAGAGGAAGTCATATTGATCCGACCTGAAGGACACGCGCCTCACCACAAGGCAGCGCCATCAACCACCATCACTACTACCACCACGACCACCACCATAGAGCCCTTCGGCCTCGATGATCGTCCGCACCTCGGGGGCGAGCAGCTCGCCGGCGTCCTCGCCGTGCTCCAGACGCTCGCGCACGGTCGTGCTGCTCACGCCGTCGGTCGGCAGGTCGAGCGTCCAGGTGGACCATCGGCTCGCGAGATCCTTGGGGAATCGCTCGCGGTAGAGGGCGGCCAGCGAGGTGCGGGTCGCGGGGGGGCGGGGCATGACCACCGGGGGCGCGAGATCCACGATCGCCCGCCAGTCGCGCCACTTCGTGAAGTCGAGGGCCTGGTCGCTTCCGATCAGAAGTCGCATCCGGGGACGGCGTCGCGGGTCGGTCGCGTCCTCGCCGGCCTCGGCGAGAAGCTCCAGATGCAGGGCCCGCAGCGTGTCGATCATGTACGAGGGGCCCGGCCGGTCCACTTCCAGACGGCTGATCCGCGAGGCGATGCCTCGGCCGCCGCCGCGACGCCGGAAGCCCTCGATCGCGGCCTCCAGCATCCGGACCCGGGTCTCGGGGTCGGTGGGCGGGGCGTCCTGCTTGAGGGGGCTCACCCGAGCGGGCATGAAGACGATCTCCCGGCAGCCCAGTCGGCGGGCGGCTTCGAAGGAGAGTCGCAGGTGCCCGCGATGGGGCGGGTCGAAGGTGCCTCCGAAGACGAGCGTGACCGAGGGGCCCGCATCGCTCGCGGCGGTGGTCGCCGGGGACGAGTGCGTGGGCGCGTGATCATCGGTGCTCGCGGGAGGGATCGGTCGGAGCGTGCCCAAGGTCGCGGCGAGCGATCCGAGGGCCGCGCGGGAGGTGGCGTTGAGTCGTCGAAGCACGGGAAGCAGGGCCGGTCTTCGGAAGACCTCCCCGGCCACGACCCGCAGTCGCGTGCGGCCGACATGGTCCACGAACCGTTCGAGTGCCGTCGGGATCGCCTCGTCGGCGGCGTCGCCGATCACCCGCACGACACCCCATCGCCAGTCGCGGCCGCGAGCGATGTCGGCGAAGTGCGATGTCTCCAGATCGACCGCGGCGGCGTTGGTGGCCCGGGCCAGCGCGAGCTTCGCCTCGGGGCTGGCGACCAGTCGGCCCGCGGTCGCGATCCTCACCACCGGCGCGTCCAGCCCGAGGGCCTCGACCAGCGGCGGGGTGGTCAGGCGTCCGTGGGCGTCGATGACCTCGCCCGCGACGATCACTCGGCCGGATTCGAGGGCGCGATCGAGTCCGCCCGCCAGTCCGACCAGGATCACGGGACGCTGCAGCCGGGGGTGGCGATCGGCCCAGCGACGGACCCCCTCGCGACCGGGACCACAGGTCTCCACGAGCGAGGCGTCGATCCCCGCGGCCACGAGCGCCCGTCGCTCGTGTTCGAGCGGGCAGACGAGGATCGGAAGATCCACGGGAGTGTCGGGGCCGTCGTCCGGCTGCGGCATGCGCGAAGGCTACCGCCAAGCGTCGGCAGGCCCAACCGTGGCGAGGCTCAGTGGCCTGGGACGACCGCGAAGTCGGTGTCGAGGTCGAGATCCGAGTCGACCACCACCGCGTGGGTCGCGGGACGCGGCGACGCGGCCGGAATCACGGCCTCGTCGTGGTGGTCGGGATCGGTCGCGACCCCGAGATCGAGCGGCTCGCGGACCACCACCGTTGGAGACCCGTCCTGCACTGCGTGGACGCCGGAGGGCGCGATCGACCAGCCGACGCCGATCGACGCGGCCACCGCCACACTCCGCAGCAGGGTCCGGAGGATCGGGGCGCGGGATGTGCGGGATCGGCCCATGGATGACGAATCGACCGGGATCCTCACCGGATCGAGCCGGAATCCGCATCCCGATCGGAGAGGTCGGTTTCCGGACGAGCGGGTCCGCCTCGGGGGGTCGATGGCGAGGTTGCCGTCGGCGTCAGCCTCGCTACCATGTGCACGCTCGCTGGCCCCATCGTCTAGTCAGGTCCAGGACACCAGGTTTTCATCCTGGGAACAGGGGTTCGAATCCCCTTGGGGTCACT
>JAUIHC010000384.1 GCA_030432455.1 Phycisphaerae bacterium
CTCCGCGAGCTCGCCCCCGATCTGGAGATTCGATTCCTGGTCTCGGACCGCCCCGTCGATCGGCTGCTCCTGGAGCCCGGCGACTGGGCATTCGAGCCGACCCCTGCCCGCAGTCCGTCGATCAGGCCCGCGGCGGCCATCCGTTTCCTCCGCGGGTGGCGGGCGACCCGACGCATCGCGGGCGGCCGACTCGGCGCCGGGGAACGATCCCGCGTGCTCGCGCTCGGCGGTTTCGTCGCCCCGCCGGTCGTCGCCGAGGCGGTGCGACGAGGGATCCCGGTCGACCTCCTCAATCTCGACGCGGTCGCGGGGCGGGCCAATCGATGGATCGCCGCTCGGGCGACCCGGGTCTTCACCGCGGTCGAGACCGACCTCGACCTCGCCGCCGCCCCGATCGGCGTGCCGCTTCGTCGGGCGGTTCGGGCGGACACCGCCCCCGAGTCGGCCCGGACGGTGCTCGGTCTGGAGCCGGGGCGATCGACCCTGCTGGTCACCGGTGCCTCGCAGGGTGCGAGATCGATCGACCGATTCGTGGCGGGTCTGCTGGCCGAACGGCCCGAGGTCCTGGATGGCTGGCAGGTCGTGCATCTCGCGGGGGGCGAGGTCGAGTCGTTGCACCGTGCGTATGCGGACGCGGGCGTAGCCGCGACCGTCCGCCCGTTCCTCGACGAGATGGGACTGGCGTGGTCGGCCGCCGATCTGGCGATCAGTCGGGGCGGGGCGAGTTCGGTCGCGGAGATCGCCGCGAGCCGCACGCCCGCGATCATCCTGCCGTATCCCTGGCACGCCGACCGGCATCAGGCTCGCAACGCCGCGGCGCTGGAGGCCGCCGGCGCCGTCATGGTGCTCGACGACCCGGTGGGCGGCGAGACGGCGTCGGACTCGTTGCGGTCCGCGCTGGGAACGCTCCTCGCCGAGCCGTCTCGTCTCGCGGCGATGAAGGCCGCCTTTCCGCCGACGCCCGAGGATGCCGCGGACACGCTGGCCCGGGCGATCCTCGAGGCGTGAACGCGACCTCAGGACGCCTGGGCGAGCCACGCGGCGAGCAGATCGACCGCGGCCTCCGCATCGGACTTCCGCATCGACTCGGTGACCGTGTGGATGTAGCGGGTGCCGGAGGTGAGGGCGATGCAGCGGGCGCCGCCGCCGGAACGCTGGATGGCGGCGCCGTCCTGACCGCCGCGACCGAGGATGCACCGCTGGTGGGGGATGCGATGCTTGCGGGCGACGGCACAGAACTCGTCCACCAGCTCGTGGTCGGAGATCATCGAGGAGTCCTGCACCATGACCGCGGCGCCGTCCCCCTGCCTGGTCACCCGCTGGGTCGAGGGGACGCCCGGCGTGTCGCAGCTCAGGGTCACATCCAGACCGATGCCGTAGTCGGCACCGACCCGGTTCGCGGCCACGACCGCGCCGCGGAGGCCGACCTCCTCCTGCACCGTGAAGGCGACCACGATGTCCACGCCGTGCTTGCCGGCGGCGCCGCGGGCGCGATCGAGCTTGCGGATCGCCTCGATCGCGGTCCAGCACGCGAACCGGTTGTCCAGCGCCTTGGAGACGACCGACTCGGGCTGCTCGAGGAACGGCTCGTGCATCACGACGTAGTCGCCGATCTTGACGGTCTTCCTGACCTTGTCCGCGGGCATCCCGAGGTCGATGAAGAAGTCCTCGACCGCCGGGACCTTGCTGCGCTCCTCGGGGCTCGAGATGTGGATCGGCTTGCCACCGGGGTTCATCACGCCGACGTGGTCGCCCGAGTCGGTGCAGACCAGCACGCGACGCGAGAACAGGTTGCGGGGGTCGAAGCCACCGGCGGGGTTCAACCAGAGGAAGCCGTCGTCATCGACGTGCCGCACATAGAAGCCGATCTCGTCCATGTGGGCGGCGATGAGCACCACGGGCTTCGCGGCTCGGCCACGACCCTTGCGGGTCGCCTTGCGGGTGCAGATGAGCGAGCCCATCGGATCGACCTCGATCTCGTCGAAGAGGCCGTCGATCTCCTTCTCGATGAGATCTCGCACTCGCTCCTCACGGCCGGGGATGCCGGGGACCTCGCACAGACGCTTCAGCAGATCGACGTTCATCGGACACACGCTCCGGAGGGTTGGGGTCGAGTTGATCGGGAGACCGTGATCGTAACAGGCTGGATCCCCGTGTCGGGGCGGAGGCTCGATGGTCGATCCCGGAAGGACCTATCATCGCCCCCTGTCGCCGTCCCCCTGATTCCGACGTGGCGATCGCCCGTCAGGTCCTCCCCCCGAGGTCGCGAATGTTCGACACGCCTCTCCGTGAAGCGCATCTTCGGGTGCTCGATCGACTCGCCGGTCATCGGGCCGACGCGGCTCGTCAGGCCGAGGCCGCCCGCGGCGCCGACGATCGCCGGACGGAACTCACCGGCGTCCGTGAACTGGAGACCGCACCGTGGGGCGTGGTCGGCGACGGGGGCGACGCCGCGTGCGAGATCGTCCTCGACTACGGCGAGCTCGAGGCCGAGTACGCGGCGATCCGGCGCGGCACCGGGGCCTTCGATCGCGTGGATCGCGTCGTCGTGGACCTGCGCGGTTCCGACGCCGCCGAGCTTGTCGATCGTCTGGTGACCAACGCCGTCGCCAAGGCATCGTCGGCGGTGGTCGCGGCGTTCCTGCTCGATCGCACCGGTCGCATCGCCGCCGACCTGCGAGTGGTTCGGCTGGGCGATCGGCTGCTGCTGGAACTCGACCGAACCGACGCCGCCGCGGTCGCGGCCGCGGTGGACCGGGTCGTCTTCACCGAGGAGTGCGCGATCGAGGATGCCTCGGCGACGCGTCACCGCATCGACCTGCTCGGCCCCGAGGCGCCCGCGACGGTCGAACATCTGACCGGCCGACGGCTCGGTTCCGGCGAGGCGGCGGAGGCGACGATCGACGGCGTGCCGGTCGTGGTGTTCGCCCTCGACGCCGAGCGGGGCGGGGATCTGGACGTGCCCGGCGTCGGCATCGTCGCGCCGATCGCCGAGGTCGAGCGGGTCTGGGAGGCGATCGTCACCCGCCCGGCTCCCGGCCGTCGGCCGGTCCGCGCGGTCGGCTGGAATGCCTTCAACATCGCCCGCATCGAGGCGGGCACGCCGCTCTTCCATCTCGACTTCGGCCCCGATGCACTCCCGCACGAGACGGGATTGATCGGGAAGCGGGTGGACTTCCGCAAGGGCTGCTATCCGGGGCAGGAGGTCGTCGCCCGCATGGAGAGCCGTGCGGGTGGTCGCGGGCGTCGGCGAGTGGTCGGTCTCCGCGTCGACGGCCAGGCACTGCCGATCGCGGGCGGTCAGGTCTTCGACGCCGATGGTGGATTGGCCGATCAGGTCGGCGTGGTCACCTCCAGCACCGTCTCGCCGATGCGCGGCGCCGCGGCGATCGCGTTCGCCACGGTGCGGGCGAGCCA
>JAUIHC010000385.1 GCA_030432455.1 Phycisphaerae bacterium
CGCGGCGACGACACGCGAGGAGCAGGGGCCTGAGGTCATCTCTGAACTTCCGGAATGGCGGTGAGAAGGAATCAGAACCGAAGGTACCGCGACGCGGCTCGGATGCATGTCATCACTGACAGGCAAGAGGTCAATCAACCGATCCAACGCCAGCTTCGACGTCGGAGGAACAGGTTCTCGGGCGCCAGCACCGGGACGACGCCGAAAATGGGGACAGGCGAGGTTTTTCTGGCGGAAACAGATTCAGGCCCGCTCCGCGAGGCGGGCGTGGCCGCTGGCCGTGGCTCGTAAGCCTGTTCTCGGAACGTGCTCCCGATGGTTGCCCGCCCGTTCGAAATTGGGGACAGGCGAGGTTTTTTCTGGCGGAAACAGATTCAGGCCCGCTCCGCGAGGCGGGCGTGGCCGCTGACCGTGGTTCGTAAGCCTCTTCTGGGAACGTGCTTCCGATGGTCGCCGCCCGTTGGCGGACTGTGCGATGGCCTGAGCGTCGCGACGGTTCGGTCGGAAAATGTCGCCTGTCCCGATTTTTGGCGGGCATTGGCGGCGGTCGGCGTGATCGGGTTCGGGTTGGGTCGTGGTCACCGACCCAGCGTTGGCTCGCGCCACAGCCGCTCGACGAGAGCCGCGCCTTCGGGGTCCACCTGTCGGAGTTCGCTTCGGACATACGGGTGGAAGTCGTTGGTCCCGAACAGCGCCTCGGTCGTCTCCGCGAACCACTCCATCTGGTTCGTGATCGCGTAGTGGCGCCTCGGCGACCCCGAAATGTGGCCGACCTCCTCGTAGACGCCCGCGTCCACCATCCGCTGCCAGCCCTCGATGATCTCCTCGTCGTCGTAGCCGAAGACCTGATCGTGATAGCCGTGCGCCAGTTCGTGCAGCACCATCCATGGCTGCCCCTTCGTCCAGTCGAGGAACGCCCGGGCGTTGCCGATCTCGACCGACCCCTCCTTGTCGCCGTTGTAGCCGTTGGGGATCAACCAGTCCTTCGACACGTGGTAGCACATGCACGCTGTCTTGGGCATCTCGAGTTCGGCCCAGATCTCGATCTCGCGGATCCGGTCGAGGGCCGGCTGCGGCACCACGCGGGTGATCGCGTACAGCTGGTGATCGAGTTCCTCCAGCGTCGCCCGGCACAGCGGCTCGTCGGCGAGGAGCGCCGGGTTGATGCGGACCGTCCACCCGCGGAGATGGTTGACCGCGTAGTCGGCCGTCCGAGTCGGCGGCGACGTCGGGGCGGCGTCGGAACAGACCGCGGCGTGCGGACCGCAGCCGCAGGGGCCGACCGGCGGCGTGGTCTCCGGAAGGACCGGAAGCAGACTCGCGACGACGACGAGGAAGGTGATCGGCATCCGGTCATGGTGCCCGGATTCGCCGGCTGAAGCCAGCGAATACTCGCGGGGTGGCGATACGGTGCCCGGATGCGCCGGATTCTCCCCACCATCGTCCCCACCATCGTCCCCGCCGTCCTCGCCACCCTGCTTGCCGCCGCCAGCGTTCCCGCCGCCGCGGCCGGTGACGACCCGCCGGTCGTGCACTCGGTCTCGGACATCAGCCAGCAGTTCACCTTCTACATGGACGGCCGCTTCCACACCCAGTACCTCGCCGGGATCGGCCGCGACGTCCGCAACTGGGGAACCCTGCACAAGGCCGACCTCTCGAACGCGAACCTCCTGATCCTCACCGCCGGCGACCCGCACGTGCCCTACGCCGACGAGTCGATCCGGCACGTCATGCGATTCGTCCGCGAGGGCGGGACCCTGCTCCTCATGGGCGACGGCGCCGATCCGATGCCGCCGGGACAGGCGGTCGCCGAGGCCTTCGACATCCGCTTCACGACCGGGCGGGCCGTGACACCGCTGTCCGGGGTCGGCGAGCTCGCGGGCGCCGCGATCGCGTTCCGCCGCGGCACGGTGCTCGAGCCCGGTCGCCGCTGGACGCCGCTGGTGGCCGATGCCGAGGGCCGTCCGGTGCTTGCGACCCGACGGTTCGGGAAGGGTCATGTCGTCGTCGGCAGCCGCGGGCTCTTCGGCGAGAAGCCCGACGCGAGCGATCCGATCAACGCCGACTGGATCACGCCGATGCTCGTCTCCCGCGCCGACGACAAGGCCGTCGATCCGGATCGCCGCCTGCGACCCATGGCCGCCGAACTCTCCCGCGAGGTCGGACCGCTTCTGGTCGAGTTCCACGAGGGCACCGAGCCGTACGCCGAGGCGATCGGCGAGGTCTACAACGAGGTGCGACCGCATCTGGTCGAGCTCACCGGCGTCGAGCCCTCGCCGGGCATGATCCGGTCGCTGCTCATCCTGCCGACCGGCGGCGGTGGCTTCTCGAGCGGCGTCAAGATCGCGATCGGGGCGTGGTGGGGGAACTACCCCGAGCGGCGGTATCCGATGGTCGAGCTCATCGCGCACGAAGCGGGGCATTCGTGGGTGCTGCCGTACGCGGAGCCGCTCTGGAACGAGCCCATCGCGACATGGCTGGGCATCAAGACCGGGCAGCGGATGGGCTTTCCCGAGGCGGACGAGACGCTGCAGCGGCAGATCGCGAAGGCTCGGCGGCACGACCCGGACCTCACGCAGGCGAATCCGCTCGCCGAGGACGCCCATCGCGACGTCGTCTGGGGGAAGTCGTACTTCGTCTTCGAGGAGCTGGAACGACGCTTCGGCCCGCAGGCGATGGGGAGGTACTTCCGCACCAAGCGGGAGGTCTTGAAGCCGGGCCGCGAGGGCTATTCGATGGATGACTGCGTGGCGGTCTGGAGCCAGGCGGTCGGCGAGGATCTCTTCCCGTGGTTCCGATCGCTCGGATTCGACGTGGAGCCTTCGCGGACGGACCTCTCGAGCGCTGGTTCCGGGGGCTGAGCGGGTGTCGGTTGTGGATAACCAGGCGGCTGGTGCGGCGTCGCGGAGGGGACCCCGGCGGGATCGCGGGCGACCGCCCTTGCCGGGGGGCGGGTGAGGTCCCAGAAGATCCTGCCGCCCACGAAAATCGCTCAACATGCTTGAATACAGGAGGTTGGGGGCGACCTCGGCGAAAAGCCGAGACATGATCATTCCGCGGGGGCGGCGATTGATGCCGCCATGATCCGACTTGATCCAATCTTGATCCAACTTGATCCGACAGATTCCGCCAGGGGGCATCACAAAGATTCGGTAAGTGGGAAGAATCTGCTTGCCACTCCCAGCCATTCGCTGCGATGATCTCCCCGTCGCGGTTCCCACGTGCGGCATTCCCGACACGCACTCCCGTGACCGTTCCCAGACTTTCCGTTCCCAGTTCTTGCCCGCTCGCAATCAGATGTGCCGACCGTCGGATGGTGCCGATTCCGCCCATTCGAAGATGCGACGGACTTGAGTTCCCACCCCTGACTCCGAATTCCCAGTTCGAAGGAGCAACAATGCAGATCAGGA
>JAUIHC010000004.1 GCA_030432455.1 Phycisphaerae bacterium
GCAGCGGCAAGAGCACCACGCTCTATTCCGCGCTCGGCTCGATGGACGCCGACCTTCGGAATCTCTCGACCATCGAGGATCCGGTCGAGGCGGTCATTCCCGGAGTGAACCAGTTTCAGGTGAACGATCGCACCGGCTTCACGTTCGCGTCGGCGCTGCGATCGATGCTCCGTCAGGATCCCGACGTCGTCATGGTCGGTGAGATCCGCGACGAGGAGACCGCCACGATCGCCGCTCAGGCGGCGCTGACCGGACACCTCGTGCTCAGCTCGCTTCACACCAACGACGCGTGCGGCGCCCCGGTGCGTCTCATGCACCTCGGGATCGAGCCGTTCCTCGTCGGAACCGTGCTGCGCGGGGCGCTCGCCCAGCGGCTGGTCCGCCGCATCTGCCCGCAGTGCCGGCAGGTCGTCGAGGTCGAGGACGCGGTCCGGCGAATGGTCGAGGCGGTCGCCCCGGTGGATCGATTCCACGCGGGCACGGGATGCCAGCGGTGCCGAGGCACCGGCTTCAGCGGTCGGGTCGGGGTGTTCGAACTGCTCGTGCCCGAGGACGAGATCGCCGACGCCATCGCCGCGGGGCTCCCGCATCGCGAGATCAGGCGGGTCGCCGAGGCTTCGGGCTTCGAACCGATGCGTCGAGACGGCCTCCGCAAGGTGGCCGAGGGGATCACCACCGTGGAGGAGGTGCTGGCGGCCACCGCCGGCTGAACGCATGGCCGAGACTGCGACCTGGAGCTGGGAGGCGAGAGACGTCGGCGGACGACTGGTCCGCGGGACGCTCGCGGCCGCGTCGGCGTCGGAGGTCGCGGCGAGGCTTCGCAGCGAGGGGCGGGTCGTGCTCGGCATCGAGCGGGCGATCGGCGGATCGGTGGCGCCGTCCGGCGTCGCCGGTCGAGCCCGCGGACGACGCGTGCGACCGACGATCATCGCCGCGATCTTCCGAAGACTCTCGGTGATGGTCGAGTCGGGGGTGCCGCTCGTCGAGGCGCTGGAGATCGAATCGGCGGACGCGGGTCGCGACGGCCCCGGAGCCGAGCTTGCGCAGATCCGTCAGGAGGTCGAGGGCGGATCACCCTTCAGCGAGGCGCTCGGGCGACATCCGCGACTGTTTCCGTCGGTGGCGATCGGGTTGGTTCGGGCGGCCGAGGAGGTCGGCGACATGGCCGGCATGCTCGAGCGTCTGTCCGACTGGATGCAGCGGGAGGATCGGTTGCGACGACAGGTGCGCACCGCCCTGGCGTATCCGATGCTGCTCGCGTCGGTCGGCACGATCGTGACCCTGCTCATCGTGACGCTGGTCATGCCGCGCTTCGAGTCGATCTACGCGCAGAAGCAGACCGCGCTGCCGCCCCTGACGGAGGCGGTGCTCGCGATCGGCCGATTCCTCGTGCAGGGCTGGCCGGTGTGGGGGCCGGGTCTGGCGGTGGTCGTGATCGGCGGCCTCGGTCTCCTGCGGACCACGACCGGACGATCGATCGCCGAGCGGGTGCGCTTCGACTGTCCGATCGTCCGGAGCATCACGCGTCCGGCGGATCTCGCCCGGGCGACCCGAACGCTCGCGGTGCTGCTCGCGTCGGGGGTGCCGATCCTCGATGCGATCGACATCTGCCGGGCGATCTCCCCGTGGGGACGCTGGTCGAGGTTCTGGGGCGACATCGAGATGTCGGTCCGGGATGGACGCGGTCTCTCCGAGAAGTTCCAGAGCGACGGTCTGGTGCCGAGTTCGGCGCGGGCGATGGTCTCCGCCGGCGAGCGGGCCGGTCGGCTTCCGGAGGTGCTGCACCGCGTGGCTGATGCCGCGGACGAGGATCTGGAGATCGCGGTGAAGCGGGTGGGCGTCATGCTCGAGCCCGCGGCGATCCTGATCCTCGGCTCGGTGATCGCGGTGGTGGCGATCGCGCTGCTGCTCCCGGTCTTCAAGATGAGCGCCGTCGCGGGCGGCTGACGCGGGGTGCATGGGGTATCCGCCCGAGGGAGACGTCCGGGCCGAAAGGTCGGGTGGCGGAGGGACTTCTATTCCTGTCCGACGCGACGCGGCAACGGAGGCCACACTCGCCGAGGACGACGACCGGACGCACCGGCGGGTCGGAATCGAAGGGTCAGGGACGACCTTCGAGGAACGCACGTCGGGACCAGCGAGCACGGATGCACGCGGTCGGCCGAATGGTCTCAGGTGGGCGCACGACCGCAGGCCGGAGTCGGATCACGGACGATCCGATCGAGACACCAGACAGAGCCACCAACGGCGCCCTCGCGACAGCTCGCCTCGTCGCGGGGGCGTTCGCGTCGAGAAAGGAGAAAGTAGAAAGTAGAGAGTAGAGAGTGGGGGGCGAGATTCGAGATTCGAGATTCGAGATTGGGGGGCGTTCGCAGCCCGCATCGGTTCTCGACGTGGCGACTGCCCCGCACAACGCTTCGGGAAAGCAAAGCGGCCCCTTTACGGGGCGTTGGACGTGCGGATCTCCGCATTCCCGACGCCACACGAAAGCGAAGAGGCCCCCTTGCGGGGTGTTGGACGTGCGGATCTCCGCATTCCCGACGCCACACGAAAGCGAAGAGGCCCCTTTACGGGGTGTTGGACGTGCGGATCTCCGCATTCCCGACGCCACACGGAAGCGAAGAGGCCCCCTTGCGGGGTGTTGGACGTGCGGATCTCCGCATTCCCGACGCCACACGAAAGCGAAGAGGCCCCTTTACGGGGCCTCTGAAGCGCTCAAAGAGCCGGGGCCTCTGCAGCGCTCAAGAAAACAGCGACAGAAGCACCCCGAAGTCGCCGCCGTTGACGACGCCGTTGCCGTCGAGGTCGGCTTCCGGGTCGGCGGTTCCCCAGCGGCTCAGCATGATGCCGATGTCGCCGCCGCCGATCGTGCAGTCGTGGTCGAGATCGCCCGGCTCCACGCAATCGGTGGCGATCGAGCCCTCGATCCGCAGCGTCGCCGCGCTGCGGACGCCGACGGTGACCAGCGGGTTCTCCCGCATGTAGAGGTCGATGAAGTCGCCGCCTTCCTGCTCGGCCTCGATGAGCGAACTCAGCGAGAAGATCAGTCGGCCCGCGTCGAGGCCTGATCCCAGCCACGCCTGGACCGCCGGAAGCGAGCCGTCGAAGGTGAACCGCAGGACCGTGCCCTCGGGAAGTTCGTCGCCCGCGGCGGCACCATCCACGAGGCCCACCGCGAGCGAGATGGGGGTGCGGCCGTCGCTGATCGAGTTCGAGACGTCGATGAGGGTTCCGTCCGTCCCGACCTCGGCGGCGAAGGCGGTGCGGACCCCGTACCCGAAGGGGCCGACGAGGCTGAACGGCGTGGACTCGGTCCAGGTGGCAGCGTCCACGCCGTTGCGGAAGCCCGTGGCGAAGAGCTCGATCGCCCGCCCCGGATCACGATCGGGCGTGTACGCGGGGTCCGCGGGATCGAGATGCGACGTCCAGGCGTCGGAGGTGGGGTCGTAGCCGCCCGCGAGGGCGTCGGCCAGCGTGATCGTCACCTCGACCAGGTCGATGCGGTAGCGATCGGCGCCCGCGCCGGTCTCGATCCGGTCGGCGGTGTCGAAGGCGATCACGATCTGTCCGTCACGCTGATCGAACTCGTAGAGGTCGCCCGTGTACCCGAAGACGGACCCCACCGAGCGGGTGCCGGGGGTCGAGTTGAAGCCGTAGTTCCAACGGTCGGCGTCGGGCGCGGACCAGGTTCCCTCGATCGCCTGAGCATGGAGAACGCCGGTGGGGCCGGCGACGGCGGCGAAGAGAACGGTCGTCGCGAGACGTCGGGCACGAGGCATGGACCTTCTCCGGATCGGGGGGTGTGAGGGCGAACGGGGAGAGACTCAGCATAGTCCGGCCTCGCATCGAAGTCCTGCACCGTCATCGGGGGGTGATCACCCCGAACCGGGTCCGGGTTTCCCGGTTTCCCTGTCCCCGGTTCCCGTCAACGTCGAACTCGATGGTGCGGTTCGGACTATCGTGTGCGCCCTCGCCGCCGCTTCCGGGAATCTCCTGATGCCCTGCCTCGGACAACCCATCGGCCGATCGATCGGACATCCGACGCCGCGCGGCTTCACGGTCGTGGAGCTGCTGACGACCATCGGGGCGATCGTCCTGCTCGTCGCGATCGTGATCCACGCCGCCACCGCGGTGCGTCGCGGGGCGGACCGGGCCGAGGAGTCGGCGGCGGCCCGCTCGCTGGGCGTCGCCTGGTCGGCGTACGCCACCGATCATCGCGGGGCGATCCTTCCCGGCTACGCCGATGGCTTCCGGGCTCGAAATGTCGATGGCGAGTGGATCGACACGCAGACCGTCCCGGTCGCGGCACGCCGCTGGCCGCTTCGGCTCGCGCCGTATCTCGGTCACGACTTCGCCTCGTTCTACGCGGGCGCCGACGCCGATCGACTCGCCGAACTCGCCGACGCCCCGACCGACGAGGCCCTCTACGCGGTCAGCGCGTATCCGTCGTTCGGGCTCAACAGCGTCTTCGTCGGCGGCGACGAGAACCACGGCGGGTTCAGCCCGATCTTCGAGCAGACCTTCGGACGGTTCTACGCGACGCGACTCTCGACCGTCCGGCATCCGGAGCGGCTCGTGGTGTTCGCGTCGAGTCGAACCGACGAGGCGGCACCGGGCACGACGGGCGAGATCCGCGAGGGCTTCTTCCGCGTGCTGCCCCCGCGGTGGGCGACGCCGCTGTGGGCGGAGGTCTACGACGCCGACGCCCCCGCGAGCGCCGGCTTCCTGAGTCCGCGGCATCGCGTGCAGGGGGAGGATGTCGCGATCGTCACCACCGTGGATGGTGGTGTCGAGACGGCGACGGTCGAAGAGCTCCGCGACATGCGTCGGTGGAGCGATCAGGCGACGAGCGAGGACTGGGCGATGCAGCCGCAGTGAGTCGAGCATCGAGATCCACGCTCGACTCTCCACTCTCTACTTTCCACTCTCGACTCTCTCCTACCTCGCCCACGGTCGCGCCACCAGCACCACGCCCGCGACCACCAACGCCATCCCCAACCATCGTTCGTGGTGGACCTCGGCCTTCTCGTAGCCCGCGAGTCCGAAGCGGTCGCACACGATGCTTCCGAACGCGGTACCGGCCACGAAGATCGCGATGAGCAGGGCGGCCCCGAGCTTCGGGGCCGCGGTCAACTGGACGAGCACCACGCACGCCCCGATCGCGCCGCCGAGCAGCGCCCACCACGGCACGCCCCGCGCGTTCGAGGGTGATGGCAGCCCGCCGCCCGCGTCGCGCCCGCCGAACACCTGAAGCACGAGCAGCACGGTCGTGATGAGCACGACGTTGATCGCGCCGTTGATCCAACCCGCCTGAAACCGGGATCCGAGCGCCCGCGCACTGGTCGCGTTGAAGCCCGCCTGCACCGGCTGGAGCACACCCACGAGAAACACGGCGAGGATCAGGAGGGTCTTCACAGGGGTGGCTCGGTGTGATGGACTGGGGAGAAAGTCGAGCGTGGAAAGTGGAGAGTGGGCTGGCGAATGCAATCCACTCTCCACTTTCCACTCTCCACTCTCTACTCTCTACTCTCTCATTCCCCTCGCAGTTTCGCCAGCACCGACTTGTCCTCCAGGGTCGTCGTGTCCTGGTCGGACTCGCGACCCGCGGCGATGTCGCGGAGCAGACGCCGCATGATCTTGCCGCTTCGAGTCTTCGGGAGGGCGTGCGTGAAGCGGATGAGATCGGGCTTCGCGATGGCGCCGATCTCCTTGCCGACATGTTCGCGAAGCGTCGCCTTGAGGTCGTCGGTCTCGTCGTGGCCGGGGCCGAGCGTCACGAATGCCGCGATCCCGGTGCCCTTGATCTCGTGCGGCATGCCGACCACCGCGGCCTCGACGACCGCGGGGTGCGAGACGAGGGCGCTCTCGACCTCGGCGGTGCCGAGGCGGTGACCGGAGACGTTGATGACGTCGTCGATGCGACCGAGGATCCAGAAGTAGCCGCGTTCATCGCGGTGGGCGGCGTCACCCGCGGTGTACATGCCCTCGACCCGCGACCAGTAGGTGTCGAGGTACCGCTGCCGGTCGCCGTGCACGCCGCGGAGCATGCTCGGCCACGGCTGTCGGATGACCAGCAGGCCGCCGGTGCCGTGCGGCAGTTCGTGTCCGTCCTCGTCCACGATCGCCGCGTCGATGCCGAGGGTCGGCAGCGTGCACGATCCGGGGACGGTGGGGGTGGCGCACGGCTGCGGGGTGATCATGTGCCCGCCGGTCTCGGTCTGCCACCAGGTGTCCACGATCGGGCACCGCTCGCCGCCGATGATGCGGTGGTACCACATCCACGCCTCGGGATTGATCGGCTCGCCCACGGTCCCGAGCACCATGAGGCTTGAGAGATCGTGCCGCTTCGGGTGCTCGTCGCCCCACTTCATGAACGCCCGGATCGCGGTCGGCGCGGTGTAGAACTGCGTCACCTTGTGCCGGGCGACCATGTCCCAGAAGCGATCCTCCTGCGGGAAGTTCGGCGCCCCCTCGTACATGAGCGTCGGCACGCGGTTGGGAAGCACGCCGTAGACGATGTACGAGTGGCCGGTCACCCACCCGACGTCGGCGGTGCACCAGTAGACCTGCCCGCGATCGGGCTTGAGGTTGAACGTGTTCCGCGCCGTGACCGACGCGTGCAGGCAGTAGCCCGCGGTGGTGTGCACGATGCCCTTCGGCTTGCCGGTCGATCCGGAGGTGTAGAGCAGGAAGAGCAGCGCCTCCGAGTCCATCGGCTCGCAGGGCCGCTCGTCCGACTGTCGTGCGACGAGCTCCTGCCAGTCGTGGTCGCGACCCGCGACGACGGTGGTCGAGTTGCCGCAGCGGCGCAGCGAGACGACCGCGGTCACGCCCGGCAGTTGCAGACACGCCTCGTCGACGTTGTCCTTGAGCGGGACGACCGAGCCACGCCGCCACGAGCCGTCGCAGGTGAGGATCACGGTGCTGCCCGCGTCGTTCACGCGATCGACGATGGCGCTCGCGCTGAAGCCGCCGAAGATGACCGAGTGCGCGGCACCGATGCGGGCGCAGGCCAGCATCGCGATCGCAACCTCCGGCACCATGCCCATGTAGATCGTGACGATGTCGCCCTTCTTCACGCCGAGCGACTCGAGGGCGTTGGCGACCTTCGCGGTCTCCCGCTGGAGATCGCGGTAGGTCAGGCGGCGGATCTCGGGTCCGTCCTCGCCGACGGGCTCTCCTTCCCAGATGATCGCGACCTCGTCGCCGTGTCCGTTCTCGACCTGACGATCGACGCAGGTGTGGCAGGCGTTGGTCTCGCCGCCGATGAACCACCTCGCGTCCGGGCAGGTCCACTCGAGCACCCGGTCGTACGGCGTGAACCAGTGCAGGTGCTCGGTCGCCTGCTCGTCCCAGAAGGTCTCGGGCTCGCGGACCGATCGCTCCCACATGGCGCGGTAGGCGTCCATGTCCGGAATCCACGCCCCGCCCAGCCGTTCGGCGACATCGGCCGGCGGATCGAAGACGCGGTTCTCGTGGAGGACGGAGTCGATGCCGCCGTGGTCGCTGGCGTTCTGGCTCATGTGAGGTCGGATCCGGGGGATGCGCAGGGCGACGAGGCGTCCGTCGCCGTCCCCGGACCGTAGTGGACGCCGGGAGGTCGGTGCAAGCCCGCCCGCGGTCGCTCAGCCGACGGGGAGTCCGACATTCGACGCGTGGATCTTCGCCGCGTCGATCGCCTCGCCCGCCCGGGATGGATCCTTGCCGCCCGCCTGCGCGCTGTCCGGACGGCCGCCGCCGCCGCCGCCGCAGGCCTGGGCCGCGACCTTGACCCACTCGCCCGCCTTGAGGCCATCCTTGATGAGGTTCTCCGGCACCTTGGCGACGATCACGACCGAGCCGGCGTCGGCGTCGGCGGAGATCAGCAGCACGGCGCTGCCCGGGTGCGCGGCACGGATCGCGTCCATCGCCGAGAGCAGCGCGTCCTTGTCCGCATCGTCGATCCGGGCCACGATCACCGGTCCGCTCGCCTCGCTCGCGATCGTGCGGGCCTGCTCGACCACCTCGCCGCGGTTCGCCGCGGCCGCGGCCTTGCGGGCCTTCTTCGCGATCGACCGCAGGGCGTCGATGCGGACGCCGAGCTCGTTCCGCCGCACGATCGAGATCGTCGCCGCATCGAAGTCGCGGACGATCCCGTCGAGACCGTCCGCGACCGTGGACTCGTCGGCGGTCTCGAGCGATGCGATGCGACCCGCGAGATCCGCCGCCGTCGCGCGGGCGGCATCGGCCGCCTCGCCCGCGAGCCCGAGCACGCGACGCACGCCCGCGGCGAGTCCCTGTTCGGAGAGCAGCACGAAACCACCCGCCTCGGCGGTGTTGTCCAGGTGCGTGCCGCCGCAGAACTCCACCGAGAGATCGAGCCAGCGGGGGTCGTCGGGGGAGTTCAGGAGCTCCGCGACCGGAGTGCCGATCGAGACCACCCGCACCGGATCGGGATATCGCTCACCGAAGACCGCGCGGAGCGTGTTGATCGCCTTGGCGTCCTCGAGCGGCGCGTCCGCGGTGTCCACCGCGAGTCCCGCCTCGATCGAGGCGTTCACGCGGGACTCGATCTCGGCGAGGGCCGCCGCGTCGAGGGCGCCGCTCGCGGCGTAGTCGAAGCGGAGTCGATCCGGGGCCACGAGCGAGCCGCGCTGGTCGCTCTCGGGGCCGGCGACCGCACGCAGTGCGAGATTCACGAGGTGGGTCGTCGTGTGGTGGGCGCGGATGGCGGTGCGACGGTGGGCGTCCACCGCGAGTTCCGCCTCGTCGCCGACCGCGAAGGTTCCGTGGGTGACGTGGCCGATGTGCAGGACGAAGTCGCCGACGCGGCGGGTGTCCTCGACCGCGAAGACTCCGGCGTGATCGTGGCCCGCGCTCGACTCTCGGGTGACGCGGATCTCGCCGGTGTCGCCGACCTGTCCGCCCTGCTCGCCGTAGAAGCAGGTGCGGTCGCAGATGATCGCGGCCCGGCGGCCGGACTCCAGATGTTCGGTCAGGTGGCGACCGTCCCAGATCGCCTTGATCGCGGCGGGAATCTGGCAGCCCGCGTGCTTGGCCGAGTCGTCGGTGGCGCGGACCTTGAGGAAGTCGAGCTTGCCGAGGACATCCGGGGGCATGGTGACCACCGGGTCCGACTCGCCGCCGCCGCCGCGGCTTCGCTCGCGGGCCTCCTCCATGAGCGACTCGTAGCCATCGACGTCCACGGTCAGGCCCCGCTCCTCGGCCATGACCTGCGTGAGGTCGATGGGGAAGCCGTAGGTGTCGTGCAGCGTGAAGGCGTCCTGGCCGGTGATCGTGCCGTCGTCCACGCGCTGCGCCGCTTCGTCGAAGAGCTGCAGTCCGCGGTCGAGGGTGCGGCGGAAGGTCTCCTCCTCCTGGGCGACGATCTCGCGGACGCGGGCCTCCTTCGCCTTCATCTCGGGGAAGACCTCGCCGAGCGACTCGATCACCGCGGGCACGATGCGATCGAGGAACGGCCGCTCCATTCCGAAGGTCTGGCGACCGTGGCGGACGGCGCGGCGGAGGATGCGACGCAGCACATAGCCGCGTCCGTCGGCGCCGGGCGTCGCGCCGTCGGCGAGCGCGGTGGTCAGGCATCGGATGTGGTCGGCGATCACCCGGTACGCGACATCCACCGGATCGGTCATCGAGCCGCGGTACGGCGCGGCGCCGGTGACGTCCTGGATCCGCATGAAGATCCCGGTGAAGAGATCGGTGTCGTAGTTGCTGCGCGTGTCCTGCAGCACAGACACCAGGCGCTCGAGGCCCATGCCGGTGTCCACGTGCTTCGCGGGGAGCGACTTGAGCGACCGATCGGCCTCGCGGTTGAACTGGATGAAGACGAGGTTCCAGATCTCCAGGACATCGGGGTCGTCCTGATTGACGAGTGCCGCGGCGTTGCGGCCGCCGATGCGGTCGTAGTGGAGCTCCGAGCACGGACCGCACGGACCGGTCTCGCCCATCTCCCAGAAGTTGTCCTTGGCATTCCCGGGCAGGACATGGTCCTCGGGCAGAAATCGCAGCCAGAGATCGCGGGCCTCGTGGTCGGGTTCGAGCCCCTGCGCCGGGTCGCCCTCGAACCAGGTCGCGTACAGCCGCGACGGATCGAGTCCGTAGACGACGGTCAGCAGCTCCCACGCCCAGTCGATCGCCTCGGTCTTGAAGTAGTCGCCGAACGACCAGTTGCCGAGCATCTCGAAGAAGGTGTGGTGATAGGTGTCGCGACCGACGTCCTCGAGGTCGTTGTGCTTGCCGCCCGCCCGGATGCACTTCTGGGTGTCGGCGGCGCGGGTGTAGAGCCGGGTGCCCTGCCCGAGGAAGACATCCTTGAACTGGTTCATCCCCGCGTTGGTGAAGAGCAGCGTCGGGTCCTCGTGGGGGACCGCGGGACTCGAGGGCACGATCTCGTGCCCCGCTCGCTCGCGGAAGAAGTCGAGGAACTGCTGGCGGATCTCGCGGGCGGTGAGGCTCATGGCTGGGGGCGACCTGGGGCTCGGAACGAGTTGGCCGGGGCGACGCGCCCGGCGGCCGACCGGGCATTATGGCCCCGCGGTCGGCGCGGTACCTTCTTCGGCCCTGTCCCGGCCGCAGTCCATGGCCGGATCGGAGATTCAGGATGACCACCCGACGCCCCTTCGTGGGGGGAAATTGGAAGATGCACGGCGACCTCGCCCGAGCCGTCGAGCTCACCGAGGATGTCTCCGCCGCGGTCGCGTCGATCGCGGAGGCCGTGGACATCGAGATCTATCCGCCGTTTCCCTATCTCCAGGCGGTCGGCCACGCCCTCCGCGGGGTGGGGGTCGCCTTCGGGGGGCAGGACTGCTGCCCGCATCTCGAGGGGGCGTACACCGGTCAGACCAGCCCCTCCATGATCGCCGATCTGGGGGGGAATTCGGTCCTCGTGGGCCACTCGGAGCGGCGTCACGGCCTCGGGGAGACCGACGACATCGTCGCCTCCAAGCTCCGGGCGGGGCTGGCCGCGGACCTTCAGGTCGTCCTCTGCGTGGGGGAGACCCAGGCCGAGCGGGACGCCGGACAGGCCGCCGAGGTCGTCTCCCGGCAGGTTCGGGCGGGTTTCGAGGGTCTGGACGCGGCTCAGGCCCGTCGGATCGTCATCGCGTACGAGCCGGTCTGGGCGATCGGGACCGGGGTGACCGCCACCCCGGCGGACGCCCAGAACGCCCACGCCTCGATTCGGGAATTGCTGGGCTCCATGTATGATGCGGAACTCGCCGCGGCGATCCGGATCATCTACGGAGGTTCGGTGAAGCCCGGCAATGCCGCCGAACTGTTCGCCGGTCCCGACGTGGACGGCGGACTCATCGGGGGTGCCAGTCTGAAGGCGGACGATTTCGCCGCCATCTGCCGCGCCGCGATGCCGTCCTGACGGATCGTCGGCCAGGCCGGATCATCCTCACCCGCGTCGTCGTCGCCGTTCATGCGACGACGACTCAGCCCGGAATCGACTCGTGCTCACCGTCATCCTGACCCTGCTCTTCATCGTCGTCTCGATCGCACTGATCCTCGTGATCCTCGTGCAGCGTCCGCAGGGCGGTGGTCTCGCCGGCGCCTTCGGCGGCGCGGGCGGCGGCGGCACCGACACCGCGTTCGGTGGACGAACCGGCGATGTGCTCACCGTCGGCACCGTCGGCTGCTTCGTCCTGTACCTCATCGTCGCAGTCGCCTTGAACATCGTGGACGGCCCCGCGGGCACCGCGACCGCCGAGACGACCGGGACCACCGAAGCGGCCACCACCGAGACGACCGGGACCACCGAGGGTGCCCCCGACGACTCGTCCCCGGCGCCGACCACGCCGCCGGTCGTTCCGGCCACGACGACGACCACCACCACGACCTCGCCCGCCATCCCGGCTCCGGCCGAGACCGCGACGCCGAGCGAGCCCGCCGACGCACCCGCCGGCGGCTGACCCGCCGGGAGTCGCCTCGACGCGGCCTCCGACCCGAGATCCGGAACCGACGCATGTCTCGACCGACGATTCGCTCCATGACCGGCTTCGGCGCCGCGACCCTCGAGACCGAGGCGGCCCGCTGCTCGGTCGAGATCCGCTCGGTCAACAACAAGTTCCTCAAGACCACCGCCCGCCTGCCGGACGAGATCGCCGCCCTCGAGACCGACATCGAGACCGCGGTCTCGCGGCGACTTCGCCGCGGCAGCGTGATGGTCACGGTCCGGTGGTCGGCGGCGGGCGCGGCGATGGCCGCCCGCATCGACGCCAACGCCGCCCGCGCCGCGGTCGAGCAGCTGCTCGCCGCGATGCCGGAGTCGGTCCGCGATCGCTGCACCGTCGATCTCGCCACGCTGCTCACCGTCCCCGGCATCGCCGAGGCCGATGACGCGACCGAGATCGCCGAGGAGGCCCGCGAGGTGGTGATGCGGCTGCTCGACGAGGCGTGCGACCGCCTGATCGAGATGCGGATCCGCGAAGGCGAGGTCGTCCGGACCGAGCTCGAGGGCTTCGGCGTCCGGATGCGGGCGCTGCTCGAGTCGATCGCCGCCCGCGCGCCCAAGGTCGTCGAGCTCTACCGGGACCGACTGCACCAGCGGATCCAGTCGCTGCTCGAGGACGTCGGCACCTCGCTCGGCGAGGAGGACCTCGTCCGCGAGGTCGCGGTCTTCGCCGAACGCAGCGACATCGCCGAGGAGGTGGTGCGACTCGGCGGACACCTCGACCAGTTCTTCGACCTGCTCGGCACGCCGGGCGGCGAGCCGATCGGGCGGACGCTCGACTTCCTCACGCAGGAGATGCTGCGGGAGGCGAACACCATCGCGAGCAAGTCCTCCGACTCGGAGATCGCGCGGGCGGTCGTCGAGGTCAAGGGACTGATCGACCGGGTCAAGGAACAGGCCGCCAACGTCGAGTGACCGAGGGCGGGACGGAGGTCGGCGTGCACGACGGCGACGAACGCCCGACGACGGACGATGTCGAATCCGGCACCGGATTCGAGGGGGCGGCGATGGATGCGGGCAGCGAGACGTTCCACGACGGGACGGCCCTCGGTCTTCCCTCGCCGTCCACCAGCGATTCGGAGACCGGCGATCGCGCCACCTTCGAGCCCGCCGAACTTCGCACCGTGCTCGAGGCGTTTCCGGTCACGCTCGTCCGCGAGATCCGGGAGTTTCCCGCGGGGTCGCGTCAGGCGCCCAAGGTCCGGGTGGTCGCCTCGGAGGGCGAGTTCCTGCTGAAGCGACGCGTGGCGCGGACCGAGCTGGTGGCCCGAGCGGTCTTCAACCACCGTCTTCAACTTCACCTCGAGGCGGGGGGGGTGCCGGTCGCGAGGCTCGTCGGCACCGTTCGGGGCAACCGGTCGATGCTGCTGATGGGGGACCGGGTCTACGAACTCTTCGAATGGGTGACCGGGCGCCGGATGGTCAAGGCCGCGCCGGAGGTCCGTCACGCCGCCCGGGTGCTCGGGCGGATCCATGTCGAGGCGATGGGACTGCCGATCGAGGACGCGCCGACCTTCGCCGGCTACCACGCGGCCGAGTCGGTGGACACCGCGTTCGATCGCGCCGAGCGGGCGATCGTCGCCGCGGATCCCGAGGTGGATCGCCCGACGCTTCGGGAGACGCTCGCCGATCTGCGCCGCCGTCGCGACGAGGGGGTCGCCGCCGTCGAGGCCGCCGGGTGGACGATCGCGCCGGTGCAGCCGATTCACGGCGACTGGCATCCCGGCAACGTGCTCTTCACGCCCGAACGGCCGACGCAGCGGCACCCCGGCGTGGTCCGGGCGGTCATCGACTTCGACTCGTCCCGGGTCGAACCCCGGCTCGTCGATGTCGCCAACGGCCTGCTGCACTTCGCCATGAGGAGCGATCCCGATCGATCGCCCGCGGAGTGGCCGCCCTCGCTCTCCGGGGATCGGATCCGGGCCTTCCTCGCCGGTTGGATCGAGAGCGTCGGCACGCTGCTCCCACACGAGCCGGCGATGCTCGCGCCGCTCATGATCGAGGGGTTGGTGGCCGAGAGCATCGTTCCGATCGCCCGCAGCGGAACCTTCGCCCGCGTGCCGGGCGGCCCGTTCCTCGCCATGGTCCGCCGAAAGGCCGCATGGATCGAGCGGAACGCCACGACTCTGCGATCGCTGCTGGAGCGGGCGGCGGACGCCGGGCACTGATCCGCGCCGCCCCGTCGAGCGGTTCCTCCGGTTCAGATCCGTTCTGGATCCGGTCGATGTCCGGGACTACCGTGAGCGTCATGTCGTCTCTTCCCGTCCGCTCAGCGCCCGCTCGTCGATCCCGCGGATGGATCGTCGTGGCGGCGCTGCTCGCGTGCCTGGGGCTGCCGGTGGCGGCATTGGCCCAGGTGGGCGGCGTCGGGAGGGTCCCGGTCGAGAAGGTCGATCCGCAGGATGCGGGGGGGCTGCGGATCCGGCCCGCGCCGCTGGTCCGGACCGCCGTGCCGCCCGGGGCGGACGGGTTCGATCTCAAGGCGATCCGCACCGCCCGGGTGCCCGCGGACCTGCGTCAAATCGTCGCCCGGTTGGACGATGCCGACTGGTCGGCCCGCGAGGAGGCGTCGCGTCGGCTCGAGGCCCATCCGGCTCCCGACGAGGCGCTGCTGCGGATCCTCGATCAGGACGACCTCACCGAGGAGCAGCGTCAGCGGCTGATGGGGGTCGTCTCGCGTCGCATCCTGCTGCGGGAGCGGGGGGCCATCGGCATTCGGATGAGCACCCGGATGGGGCTCGGCCGAGACGGCATCTCGGGCGTGGAGGTCACCCAGCTCATCGAGGGGCTTCCCGCCGAGCGGGTGCTGCGGGTCGGGGACGTCATCACGCGGATCGACGAGCGCGACATCCGCGTCAACACCGATCTCATCACGCATGTGCAGCGGATGCCGCCCGGTCGGGTGATCCGGGTGCGGATTCTCCGCCCGCGGACGCCGCCCGCGGGCGAGGCGGCCGATCCGAACTGGATCCGGGGAGAGGGTGATCGCTGGTTCGAACCGATCGAGGTCGAGTTCGCCCTCGGCTCGTACGCGAAGCTCGGTGACACGCAGGGCGTCGTCAATCCCGAGACCACGCGTCGTCAGCAGCTGATTCTGGCGTTGCGGGCCGTGTGGGATCGGCCGCCCGATCCGCTCGACGGTCGGGCGACCATCGACGGCGTCACGCCGTCGGATGTCGGTGGCTTCCGCAACGCCGTCCCGAAGACCGGCGTCCGTGGTCGCTGACCCCCGGGGGGGTCACTTGTTCCCGGCGAGCGGATTGTGGAAGTGCACATTCTGGACCGGCACCACCGCTTCGAGGACATGCTGCAGCACCTCGGCGGGGGAGCCGATCGCGGAGACCTCGGTGACGATGTCGGCGGGATAGTGCGCCAGCACCGGGCTCGTCTCGCGCTCGTAGACCTCGAAGCGGCGACGGATCACCCGCTCGTCGGCGTCGTCGAGGCGGTTCTCCTTGATCGCCCGCTTCTTCATCCGCTCGACCATCGCGTCCACGTCGGGGCAGACGAGGTGGATGATCTTGAGCACGTCGAGGTAGGGCTCGAGCGCCTTCGCCTGCCCGAGACTGCGGGGAATGCCGTCGAGCACGAGCAGATCGACATGCGGCTTGTAGAGGCTCAGCACCGTCTGGGCGTGCATGTTCTGCCGCCACATCTCGATCGTGAGTTCGTCGGGGACGAGTTCGCCCTTGGAGGAATGTTCGAGGAACTTCCGGCCGAGGTCGCTGGTGGTGTCGAGCGAGCGGAACACGTCGCCGCAGGCGAGGTGGTAGAAGCCGGGGATCTGCCCGAGGATCTTGCCCTGGGTGCCCTTGCCGGCGCCGGGGGCACCGAAGAGCAGGATCGTCTTGTAGCGGTCGGGCATGGGCCGGCTCCGGGTTCGTGAAAGTTCTGCACGAAGTATCGGTCAAGCGTCGGGATTCGGCCAGTGGTACCCGCGACTCGGTTCGACGGAATGCCGAAGTCCTCGGGCATCTCGAGAACATTCGTTCCTCCCCCCGCCGCTCCCTCCGAAGGTGAGGGCGGGGCGATCGACATTCCGTCCACAGGGTCGGTCAGCCGCCGCCGGTCCCGCCGTTCGGGGAGTACGGTCCCCGCATTCGACCCCGGAGTTCCTCGCCAGCATGTCCATCGCCGACGGCATCACCGATCCTCAGACCGATGCCCGAACCGGCCCGGCGGACGGTGATCGAGGGGTCATGGCGGCGTGGCGGTTCCGGCAGCCGACCGTGCCCGGGGCCGCGGGTCGGACGCTGGCCGATCGGCTCCTTCGGGTGCGGGCCATCCCCGGTCTGGTTCGATTCGGCGACGCGAGCTACCGCCAGATCGTGCCGCCCTCCGGCCTCGCCGGCGCCGAGGCCGCGGGACGACGGCTCGCCGACGCCCTCGCCCGGGGCGAGCGGATCACCATCCACGGCGACTACGACTTCGACGGCGTCGCGGGGGCGAGCATCCTCGCCCGGATGATCCGTCTGCTCTCGCCCGGTCATCCGCTGGAGGTGGTGCTCCCCGACCGCTACACGACGGGGTATGGGCTCTCGGTCGAGGGGGTCCGCGCGATCCGCGAGACGGGCACCGACCTCCTCGTCGCGGTGGATTGCGGGATCACCGCCCACGAGGCGATCGATGCGGCGGTCGACGCGGGGCTCGAGACCCTCGTGCTCGATCACCACACGCTCTCCACCGACGAGCGGGGCGCGGTGCATCTGCCCGCCGCCTCGATCGTCGTGCATCCCGGGCTCCCCGTGGATGGTGTCGATCGGATCGGGGATGACGAGATCTGCGGGGCCGCGATCGCCTTCAAGGTCGCGTGGGCGCTGGGCGTGGCCCACCACGGGTCGGAGCGGCTCCCCGAGCCCGCCAAGCGGGAGCTCGTCGAGGCGACCACGCTCGCCGGTCTCGGCACCATCGCCGACGTCATGCCGCTGACCGGCGAGAACCGCGGGCTCGCGACGCTCGCGCTTCGTCATCTCCCGCGGACCGCGAATCCCGGGCTTCGGGCGCTGCTGGTCGAGAGCGGACACGATCCGGTGATCGAGGCGGTGCACGAGGAGACGATCGCCTTCCAGCTCGCGCCGCGGGTCAACGCCCTCGGACGATTCGGCTCGCCGATGCCCGCGCTCGAACTGCTGTGCGATCTGGCGGACGACGACGCCGGTCGGGCGCGGGCCCGCACGCTGGCGATCGAGATCTCGGGCGTGAACGAGCGGCGACGGGCCGAGGAGAAGCGGATCGTCGAGGAGGCGATCGTCCGCGCCGAGGCCGAGGGGCAACTCGCCGACGATCATCCGGTGATCGTGCTGGCGTCACCGAACTGGAAGCGTGGCCTGGTCGGTCCGGCGTGCGCGAAGCTCGTCGAGCGGTTCGGGCGTCCGGTGCTGCTCGCGGAGGCGTGCGACGACGGGCTCGCCCGCGGCTCGGCGCGGTCGATCGTCGGCTACTCGATCCACGACGGCATGCTCGCCGCGGCGGGCCATTTCGAGCGCTTCGGCGGCCACGCGGCGGCGGCGGGCTTCACGGTCCGGACCGAGGGGATCGACGGTCTCCGTCGTTCGCTCGTCGAGCACGCTCGGGCGGCGATGCGCGACTCGGCACGGTCGATGGTGCCGACCGTCGAGATCGACTGTCGCGCCGACATCGCGGAACTCTCCCGGTTGGAGGCGCTGCAGGGCCTGCGGGAGCTGGCCCCGTTCGGGGCGGGGCATCCGAAACCGACCGTGCTCATCGAGACGGTGCGTCCGATCGAGACGCGATGGGTCGGCGGCGATGGCAACACCCTGCAGCTCTCGTTCGCCGCCGAAGGAAACCGGATCGTCAAGGCGGTCTGGTTCCGGGCCGGGGCGCACAAGGGCGAGATCGAGGCGGCGCTCAAGCGCGGACCGATCGATGTCGTCGCAAGTCCCGACATCAACCACTGGCGAGGCCGACTCGAACCCAAGCTCATGATCAGCGATCTGCGGCCCAGCCGCGGCTGAATCCGGCCGGGGCGACCGTCGTCTCGTCACCCGTCAGAAGACGAGGTCGTCGCCCGGCGTCATGGTCGGCAGGTCGCGACCGTCGAGATCGCGGGCGTCGAGGGCGGTGGCGGGGTTGATCTCGATCCGCCCGTTCACCGAGCCGTCGGGGCGGCGGGGGATGGTGGCTCCGGCGGCCTCCATCCAGCGGGCGGCGCGTTCGGTCTGAAGGACGCCGCTGGTCGCCGGGCTGTCGGTGCCATCGGCGTTCTTGATCGGCGCGAACTCCTCGACGCGGTCGGTCTCGTAGACGAGGCCCTTGTCCACGAAGCCGAGGGCGTCGAAGACGAACATCTCGAACTTGGTGGCGTTGGGTTCGCTCGGCTCGACCCGCTCCCCGGTCGCGGGGTTCCAGTACGGAACCTTCTTGCGGGCCCGGTGGAAGGGGAGGCCGAATGGAAGCCCGCTCGCCGCATCGCCGCCGGTCAGGCGTTCGATGAAGTCCACCGCGATCAGGTGGATCGCGATCGATCCGGCGTTGAAGCGCAGGCCGCCCGCGGCGTCGGTCGCCTCGGCGAGCTCGGCGGGCAGGTCGCTGTACTCGATGACCTGCGTCCGGCCGTCCACGCTGCAGAACACCCCGACCTTCTCGGCGGCGTTCGCCTTGGGCACCATCTTGCTCGACATCTCGCCGCTGCTCTCGGGGTGGGCGATGTGCAGGCCGACGAAGAGCGGATCGATCGTGCGGACGGTCGGGTTGTCCACCTGGAAGTACGAGAGATGACGGACGCCGCGACGCCGGGCGTGCTCGAGCGCGCCGCTGCGGTGCAAGGCGCGGAGCGATCCGCCGTGTCCGTCGGGGCTCAC
>JAUIHC010000386.1 GCA_030432455.1 Phycisphaerae bacterium
GGAACCCTCATCGACACCTATGACGCGCATCACGCGGCGTGGCGGTCTGCCTGTGCGCGGCATGACATCGATCTGACGCCCGAGATGTTTGCGTGGAGTTTCGGTCGGACGAATCCTGCGATCATCAGTCGGCTCTGGCCCGATCACGGGTTCCCGATGCCGACCGACGCGGAGATGGCTGCGATTGCGGATGAGAAAGAAGCCGAATTCCGCACCGAACTCGACCGGCACTTCCCCGCCATGAACGGCGTGCCCGAACTCCTTCGCGATCTCCGCGACGCCGGCTGGCGGATCGCGATCGGCACGAGCGCCCCGCAGGAGAACCTCGATCTCGCCATCGACCGACTCGGCATCGCCGACCTCGTGGACGCGACCGTCTGCGGAACCGAAGTCACGCATGGCAAGCCCGACCCCGAGGTGTTCCTCAAGGCCGCGGAGCGGACCGGCACGAGTCCCACCGCCTGCGTGGTGGTCGAGGATGCCGGTGCCGGGATCGACGCCGGCAAGGCCGGCGGCATGCGTACCATCGGCCTCGTGAGCACCGGTCGCACCCACGCCGAACTCGCGCACGCCGACTTCGTCGTCGAACGCTTCGACCAACTCACGATCGAGCACTTCACCACGCTCGTCCCCTGACCGACCCCCCTCGAATCTCGCCTCCCCTCCACTCTCTACTCTCAACTCTCCACTCTCTCCCCCCATGCACGACCCCCGCTTCGACCGACTCGCCGAACTCCTCGTCTCGCACTCGACCCGCCTCGCGCCCGGCGAGCACGTGCTCATCGAAGCGTTCGATGTTCCTGATGCCTTCGTGTGCGCCGCGGTGAAGGCGGCGCGGGCGCGGGGTGCGCATCCGCACGTGGCGCTGCGTTCGACCCGCGTGCTTCGAACGCTGGTGGACGGCGCGGCCGAGGGGCAGATCGCCGCCTGGGCGGACATCGACGAACATCGCATGCAGGCGATGGACGCCTACCTCGGCGTCCGAGGCGCCGACAACGCGAGTGAGATGGCGAGCGCGGCCGAGGACTCGATGAGTCTCTTTGGGCGTCGCTACCAGAAGCCGGTGCACTTCGAGCAGCGGGTCAAGCACACGAAGTGGTGCGTGCTTCGCTGGCCGTCACCGTCGATGGCCCAGCTCGCGGGCATGAGCACCGACGACTTCGAGGACTTCTACTTCCGCGTCTGCTGCCTCGACTACGCCCGCATGGCCGCCGCGGCGACCAGACTCTCCGCCCGCATGGATCGCACCGACCGCGTGCACATCGTCGGCCCGGGCGACACCGATCTGCGATTCTCGATCAAGGACATCCCCAGCGTCGCCTGCGCGGGTGACAAGAACATTCCCGACGGCGAGGTGTTCACCGCCCCGGTCCGCGATTCGGTCGAGGGCGTCGTCGCGTTCAACACCCCGACGATCTACCACGGCGTGCCGTTCGAGAACGTGCGACTCGTCTTCAAGGAAGGCCGCATCGTCGAGTCGAGCGCGACCGTCGGCGGCGACCGTCTCAAGGACATCCTCGACGCCGACGAGGGCGCCCGGTTCATCGGCGAGTTCGCGATCGGCTTCCATCCGCACATCCTCCAGCCGATGAAGGACATCCTCTTCGACGAGAAGATCGCGGGCAGCTTCCACTTCACCCCGGGTCAGGCATACGAGGAGGCCGACAACGGCAACCGCAGCGAGATCCACTGGGACCTCGTCTGCATCCAACGACCGGAGTTCGGCGGCGGCGAGATCCGCTTCGACGACGAGACGATCCGGAAGGACGGCCTCTTCGTGGTCGAAGACCTGCTGGACTTGAATCCGGATCGGCTCGGCTGACGCGGGATCGTGGAGCGTGTCCCGAGATTCGAGAGCTGAATCCGGGGATTCGCGTTCTCGATTCGTGAGCCCTCAGGGTGGTGCGTGATCAATGCGCCTGCCACCCCCCAAAGAACTCCGTGGCCCTCCGTGCTCCTCCGTGCCCTCCGTGGTGAAGAGGTCCCCGTCGTCACGAGTCGTCGAAGACGCCGTCGGCGGTCTTGATGACCTCCTCCTGATACGCGTTGATCTCGTCCTCCAGCCGCTCGGCTCGCTGGTAGGCCTTTCCGTACGCGGACTTCGCATCACCGGCATCAGCGCTGTCCGCCGACTCCGAGGTCTGCGTCCCGGCCGGCGTCGGGCTCGCGGCAAGATCCTCGGGCGTGGCCTCGACGTCCTCGCATCCGACGACGGCGGCCAACACCGAGGCAGAGAGAAGACAGGCGATCAATCGACGCGGGTCGTGACTCATCGGGGTGATCTCCGGGAGAGGGTGTGCCCGAACCCTATCCCCGATCGCCCGTAGGATGCACCTCGCGCGGTCATGTGAGCCGCGTTCCTTCCGAGCATTCCAGACCATCTCGTCCCCACTTCCCGGAGTCTCCCTCATGTTCAAGCTTCCGGCCTTCCTCCTTGCCGCCGGCGCGGCCTCGGCCGTCGTCGCCCTCACCCCCGCCCTCGGGCCCGGCCCCGACTTCAGCACCCTTCCCCCGGATCCCTTCCAGATGGAGCAGACCCTCGCCGCCGCCAAGATGGATATCGCCACGGTCGCGAAGATGGTCGCCGACAAGACCAACGGATCCGTCGCCTCGATCGTCGCCTCGAACACGCCCGACGGCGTGCAGTACGCCGTGACCGCCTACTCCGACGGCACGCGTCACGACATGGTCATCGCGGCCGACGGCACCGTCGCCAGCGACACCGTCGTCCCCCGCTTCCCGGGCGACGAGATCGGCGACGCGGAGCTGGTGACCACCGACAGCGGTCTCATGTACTACGACCTCGTCGAGGGCGACGGCGACATGCCCCCCGACCCGTCGGCCACCGTCTCGGTCCACTACACCGGCTGGCTCACCGACGGCACCAAGTTCGACTCGTCGGTCGATCGCGGCGAGCCGACCTCCTTCCCCCTCAACCGCGTGATCCCCGGCTGGACCGAGGGCGTCGGCTCGATGAAGGTCGGCGGCAAGCGCAAGCTGCTCATCCCCTTCAACCTCGCCTACGGCCCGCAGGGTCGCGGCCCGATCCCGCCGCGGGCGATGCTCATCTTCGACGTCGAACTGCTCGACATCGTCGGGCAGTGATTCGCGTCCTCCGTACTCCTTTCACCACGGAGAACACGGATCACCACGGAGAGCACGGAGGTTCACGGAGGGCCACGGAGTGGTTTCCGGTCGAGCTCGACTCGACACCCGCCAGAGCCCCAGGCGAAGAAGTCGATTCCAAGCTTGAGCCGAAGGGCGTCCCCCACCGGGACGCCCTTCTTTCTTCTGTCTTCCGTCATCTTCGTCAACCAACTATCCGGGCGAACCGGCCACACCCCCCATTCCCCTCCGTGGCCCTCAGTGCTTCTCCGTG
>JAUIHC010000387.1 GCA_030432455.1 Phycisphaerae bacterium
GGCTCGCCAGCCGCCACCCGGCCTCGTCTCCCTCGGCGGCGACGACCGCGGGGCGGCCGGTCGTGAGGGTGCCGGTCTTGTCGAAGATCACGCCCCGCACCGAGGCCAGCCGCTCGATCGCGTCGCCGCCCGCGAGCAGGATGCCGCGTCTGGCGGCCTTGGCCGAGGCGGCGGCCAGCGAGAGCGGAGTCGCGAGTCCGAGGGCGCACGGGCAGGCCACGACCAGCAGGGCGATCGTGCGACTCAGTGCGACCTCGGGCATCGTGTACCGAAGCGCGATGAAGGTGACCAGCGCGAGGCCGGTCACGATCGGCACGAACCACGCGGCGACGCGGTCCGCGCGGGCGACGAGTCGGGGACGGTCGCCGCGCGATCGTTCGGCGAGCCGGAGGATCGAGGCGATGCGGGTCGCGCCGCCGACCGCGATCACCTCCAGCGTGGCGGGCGAGCCGAGCACGCGGGTGCCGGCATGGACGTCCCCTCCGACCTCCACCCGGACCGGTCTCGACTCACCGGTCAGCATCGACGCGTCCACCCGCGCCGCGTCGTCGGCCGAGGCCGACTCGACGAGTCGGCCGTCCGCCGGCGCCGGTTCCCCGGCCGGGATCTCGATGTGATCGCCGACCGAGAGTTCGTCCGCGGGGACCTCCTCGCGCACTGCACTGCCATCGGCGGTGCGGACCCGTCGTGCGGTCGGGGCCGCGATGGTCGCGAGGAGGTCCGTGCGACGCCGGGCGGCGCGGAGGCGAGCCTCCAGCACCAGTCGCCCGGCGAGCAGGAGGAAGACCAGCATCGTCGCACTTTCGAAGTAGACGTTGCGGTCCCCCTCCACGGTGGCGACGAATCCACCCCCGACCGCCGCGAGGAGGCCGATCGCCACCGGAAGATCCATGTGCGGGGTTCGGGTCCTCAGGGCCGTCCACGCGTTGGCGAGGAAGACCCGACCCGGCCAGGCCAGCGACAGCACCGCCAGCCCGAGCGAGATCCACTGCAGGAACCCGCGGATCACGGGGTCCATGGCCCCGTCGTCGCCGTAGAGCGCGAACGCGATCGCCATGACGTTGCCCGCGATCGCGCCGGCCGCCGCGAGTCGCACCAGGTGTCCGAGGAACGCGCGGCGTCGTTCCTCACGGGCCGCCCGCGGCTCCAGCGGTCGCAGCTGGTAGCCGAGTCGGTCCAGCCGCCGGGCGATCGACGCGAGATCGATCCGCGACGGGTCCCAGTCGATGGTCGCGGTTCCGTCGAGCCGGGCGCGGAGTTCGAGGAGACCGTCCACCTGCGGCGGCATCCGTTCGAGCAGCCAGGTGCAGGCGGCGCAGTGGAGCCCGTCCACCGCGAGATCCGCCCGGCATCGCGACTCGCCGAGGGGCTGCACGTGGTCCCGCCGGAACGACTCGCCGTCGAGATGCGCGAACGACCGACCCGAGATCGTCGACGGTCGCCGCTCGCTCCGCAGGTCGCGGGATGCGACCCGGTCGAACGCGGCGTCGAGTCCGCCCGCGCGAAGCGCCTCCCGCACCGTGCGGCATCCGTGGCAGCAGAACTGCTCCGTCGCCCCCCCGACGAGCAGATGCTCGGGCACCGGCAGTCCGCAGTGCGTGCACGCGACCGGCGCCGCCGCGGGGACGGGGCGGTCCTCGATCGCGGAGTCCCCGGATCGCGCGATCATTCACATGTCTCCGCGTCGGTCTCCGGGTCGGCAGTCGCCCGACAGCACGGCGGCAGCTCGTCGCCGATCGCATCGACGGTGGTCGCGTCGGCGGTGGTCGCCCGCGTCGCGGCGGCGACCGCCTCCGAGACGCTTCCCCGCCACAGGATGGTCATGAGTCCGACCGCCACGAGCGCGGTCGCGGTGAGCCGTGGCAGGCGGTCGCGCCAGACCGCGGAGAGTCGATGCACCCCGGTGGCGAGTCCGGCGAGAGCGGGGACGGTTCCGGCCCAGAACGCGAGCATCACTCCGGCCCCACCGAGGGTGGCGCCGGTGCCCGCCGCGATCGCCACGAAGGCGTAGAGCCAGCCGCAGGGCAGGAACGGACTCGCACCTCCGAGCAGGGCGCCGCGGGTCACCGGCGGGAGACTCGCCGCGGTGCGGTGCGTCGCGGAGAGGAGTCGCATGATCGGCCCGGAACTCCGGCCGCCGCCTGGACGACGCCATCGGGCCAGCAGTCGCGGGGCCAGCAGGAGTCCGAGTCCCATGCCGATGATCGCGAGACCCGCGATCCAGGCGGCCGGCTCTCCCCAGCCCGCGAGGCGGGCCCCCAGATCGACGCCGGCCCCGAGCGTGCCCGCGATCGCACCGAGGCCGACGTACGCGGCGCCGCGGGCGACGTGATACGAGATGCCGGGCAGGGCGCGGTGCCACGCCGAGCCGCGATGCAGTCGATCGTCCAGGGCGGTGGAGAGCGTCGCGAGACCGCCGCACATGCCGACGCAGTGGAGCGATCCGAGCAGGCTCGCGACGAACACCGAGCCGAGCAGCGCGGGCCATCCGAGCGCGGTCGCGTCGCCGAGGCCGGTGGTGGAGGCGATCAGGATCGGGGTGTCGCCGATCATGCGTCCGACTCCGGTCGATGCCACTGGAGCGTGCGTTCGAAGACATCGGTGTAGACCTCGTCGCCGCGCTCGACCCGCACGCGGAACTCCCAGCGGCCCGGATGTCGGAAGGGCAGGGGGGCGTGGTAGCCGCCGTCCCCGATCGGGGCGAGCGTGAAGGTCGCCCGCCGATCGGCGCGGGCGACCGGGAACGCCTCGACCTGGACCGTCGCCGCATCGAGCGGCCAGCCGTGCTTGTCGCGGAGGTCGAGCCGCAGCCGGGCGGACGAGCGGTCGGAGGGGTCGGCGTCGAGCGACGGCGTCACCGACCAGCGGAGCCTCTCGTTGGTCGCGATCTGGGCGCGATGCGCGTTCCAGTCGGCGGCCTTGACGTCGTATCCCGGCTCCGCGGTCATGCCGCGGGCGTTGATCGCGGTGACGACCGTGATCGACGCCATCGTGACCGAGAGGCCCATGAGGGCGAACGGCGCGAGCACCCAGCGGTTGGCGAGTCGTGATCGCATGGTGTGAAGCCTTTCGGGGCGGGAACCGGTTCGATCAGAGATCGCCGAACGGTCCCATGATGTCGAACTCGTGGGCGTCCTCGAAGCCGATGTCGTCGTGGATCCGGATGGTCACGGTGCGGCGGCCCCGCTCGAACTCCTCGGGCCGACTGAGGACGAAGAACGCCGCCTCCACCGACCCCGACGGCAACGCCACGGGGGCCGGGTCCGGCGGTTCGATGGTGATGCCGTCGAGCGCCTCGAAGCGGTAGGACCGAGGCTCCTCGGTGCGGTTGTCGATGCGGACGAAGACCGTGCTGCGGACGAGTCCGTC
>JAUIHC010000388.1 GCA_030432455.1 Phycisphaerae bacterium
GCGGTGTGGAGCTCGATCTGGACCCTCGCCCGGGCGAGAACGACCGGACAGCGGGGCACCACCGACTCGATCCTGCTCGACTTCGATGCGGGGTACCTCTCGACCCTGATCCTCGCGATCGGGTTCGCGATGCTGGGGGCCGGTGTGATGCACGGCCGGGGCATCGCGTTCGAGAGTTCGTCGGTGGCCTTCGCGGGCCAGGTCGTCGACCTCTACGCCTCGCAGCTCGGCGAGTGGACCCGTCCCGTGGTCGCGACCGCGGCGTTCCTGACCATGCTCTCGACCACCATCGCGGTCGCCGATGGATTCCCCCGGACGGTCGCGGCCTTCGTCGAGGCGTGGAGTCGCCCGATTCCGAAGGCGGGCGAGAAGGGGGCGAGGACGCGGGGAGCGGGCAAGGCAGCCACTCGAAACGACTCGATCGTGCCCACGCTGATCATGTCCGCGATCGCGGACTCGATCGAGCGGCACGAGCAGCTCGCCGGCAAACTGCTTCCCTCGGCCGCGGTCGCGACGCCCGCCGCTCCTGCGGAGACCTCGCCGGATGCCGCCGATCTCGTCCGCACGAAGGCTCTGGGCTCACCCCGGATCTACTGGGCCGCGTTCGCGGTGATCGCCGTCGGTGCCGCGATGATCCTGATGACGGTGCTGGGAAGTCACACCGGCGGATTCAAGGTCCTGATCGACCTGGTGACGATCGTGTCGTTCCTGGTTGCGCCGGTCCTGGTGCTGTTCAACCATCTCTGCATCATTGGCGCCGAGGTGCCGCGCGAGCACCGTCCGTCGACGCTCTGGCAGGCGTGGTCGTGGATCGCGATCGCCTCGACCTCGATCTTCGCGGCGATCTACGCCTTCACCCTGCTCAAGCCGTGGCTCGTCTCGCTCGCCGTCGCTCCCACGCCCGCAGGCTGAGGAAGCCGAAGGCGCCGGTGATGTTCAGGATCAGCGAGACCGCGTACACGAGCCCGGGGTGACCCCGGGCCGCGAGCCATGTGTACAACGCGACGCCGAGGAACGGGGCGGCCAGCCCCCGCAGGCCGGTGAGCATCACGTGCACGCTCATGTACTGGGCGTCGCGATGGGGCGGGGCGAAGTGCTGGTGCCCGAGGTTCCAGGCGAGCATGCCCCCGGCGAATCCGAGGCCGAGCGCCGCCGACGCGATGAACAGCAGAGGCAGGGCGTGGGTCTCGACCGCGGCGAGGAACAGCCCGCTCGCGAGCACGAACGTCCACGAGTGCACGGTCCGGAACGAGATCACGTGCAGGCGGGAGAGGAGCCTCGCCCAGAGCGGGATCGCGAATGGCATGACCACCAGCGGGATCACCGAGGTCAGCAGCAGGCTGTCGAGGTAGCCGAGGTCGAACTCGTCCTTCACGATGATCGCAAGCGTCGGCATGATCATGAGGTTGCCGAAGCCGAACAGCATCATGCACGCCATGTACGCGGCGTATCGCCGGTCGTCGCCGAGCACCCGCAGGGCGGAGAGCGGATTGATGCCCGGACGCTCCGATGCGTGGCCGGATCGCTCGGCGCGGGCGAGGCGGCTCTGGCCGCGAAGCCGAACCCCGCGGTAGACCATCGCCCCCGCGAGTCCGAGCAGGGCGATGGTGCCGAAGATCGGCCGGAACGACTCCACCGAGCGATCGAGCGCCCAACCCAGCGTGGCTCCGGCGAACGCCATCACCAGCACCTGCACGGTCGTGATCCGCCCCGCGATCGTGGCTCGGTCGGCGTCGGGGTAGTTCGCTCGCCAGACGGTGGTCCGGATCGTGACCACGCCGCTCCAGAAGACCCAGCCGACGACCACCAGCGCGACGAGCATCCAGGCCCCGAACGCGGTCACGGGGATCGTCGCCATCAGCCCCACGCAGCCCGAGGTCGCGAGCATCAGGCCGACCAGGAAGGGCACCTTGCGACGACCGTTGGCCAGGGACGCCCAGACCCCGCTGGTGAGGTTTCCGATGGCGGTGGCGGCCGCGATGCACGCCACCGCGAAGTCCACGGAGGCGTCCGGCAGTCCCTCGACCCCGGTGAAGGTCTTCTTCAGCACCACTCCCATCGAGCCGCCCTGAATGCCCGCGAGCATGAAGGGCAGCAGCAGCCACGCCCCGAGTTCGCGGCCGTAGTTCCGCCGGAGCATCGGATGAAGGGCGCGGGGATGGAAGCTCGAGACGAACGCCGCGAGCATCCTGACCGGGAGAGTGGCGAGGCGAAACGGAGGCACGGACGGCGGGGGAGGCAGGACGAGAAGGGAATGGCGACGCGGCGAGGCGACGTCGTGAAGGGATCGGTTTCGTCCGAGGGCCACCGACGGACGCAGCCGATCCGGTGGGCGTCTACGAAGACACGGGGTCCCGGGAGGGGACCCCGTGTCGGATCAGGCTTGTGGTCTCAGGACGCGAGGCGATCGCGTCGGGCGGTCACTGGCTGGGCTGACCGCTGGTCGAGATGATGTCGTACGGGCTCAGGCGGCTCGGCCGGTCCCAGAGGAAGGCCCGCCCCAGATCGCTCCACATCATGCGGTAGTTCTGGTTGGAGATGACCGCGATGTTGCGGTCGGCGTCGACGTCCCGCTCGGTCAGACCGAGGAGGTGGGGGGTGAGATCGCTGGTGATCGCGTCGAAGCTGACGTCGGTCGGGTCGGAGCTGCAGCCCGCGAGGCCGATCACGGCGACGGCGGAGACGGTGGCGGCTCGGAACGCGGCTCGGATGGTCATGTCTCTGGTGTCCTGTCCTGCGACGCGGGGAGCGTCAGGGGGCGATTCGGTCGGTCGGATCCGGATCTCGGACCGCGGCCGAAGTCGGAATGGTGACAGCATCCGAGCGGGGTGTCAATCGGGGGCCATCGTCCGCACATCGGTGAATGCCCGAACGTTCCTCCACCTCCGCTCGACTCGGTCGATTCCGAGGATACAGTTCCGCGTGGACCGCGAGGTCCCCCTCTGACGGGCCGTGGCGGGACTCCATGCCTCGAGCCGATGCGAACCCCACGGGGTCGCACGATCTGCGGCGATGATCATGCCTCACGAGACCGGTTTCGACCGGCTTGGAGTGGAAGGTCGGGACCGACGGGCGGCGAACCCACCTTACACGCGGGGTTCGAGCCTCGAGTCTCCGCTGAGTCGGGTCTGGCACCCGACCCGTCGAGCGTGCTCGACGGCGGACCCGCCGGGGGGGCTTCTTGAACGCTCGGGAGGGGGCTGCGCCCAGTCTCCCTCGGTTTCGAGAACACGGTCGGCGCAGCGTCGATCGCTCGGCATGGCCGTGGCGATCGAGCTGCCGCGGAGAGGGGTTCGGACGCTGGACCTGAGCCGGCGGAACCGGGCCGCCGCCCACTCTCCACGTTCTACTCTCTACTCTCTACTCTCC
>JAUIHC010000389.1 GCA_030432455.1 Phycisphaerae bacterium
TGCCCTCGGCGAAGCCGCGGGCGAGCCGCTCGATCGGGCGGCCGTCGGCATCACCGCGGGCCAGTACCCGGACCGCGTCGATGCCCGCCCGGTCGAGTCGCCGGACCACCGACGCACCCGCCCGGCGGGTCGCGTCGGCATCGATCTTCTCGACCGATCCGAGCCCGACGAGCACGAGGTCGTCGCCGAAGGTGATCTCACCGACCTCGGCCTTGAAGCCGGGGGTCGAGATCCCGCGGACGAAGGCGTCGCGATGCTCGACGGGGATCGCGGCGTGGTCCCGCCGCTCCAGATCCTCGGTGTACACCCCGACGAGCGGGCGGGCGGAGCGGGCGGAACCGACGGTGATCTGCTTGAACATGAAGCCTCCTGATGGGGCCCGCAGGCTACCACGCCCCGGGGGGCCGCTCGAACGGCCGGCGTGCCCGTATCGTTCCCGGCATGCAGGTGGACGTGATCGTGATCGGAGGCGGGCACGCCGGCATCGAGGCGGCCTGGGCGGCGGCGAACGCGCTGGCGAGCGACGGCGGAGGCATCGTCGCGCTGGTCACGATGGATCCGTCGCGACTCGGCACGATGTCGTGCAATCCCGCCATCGGCGGGCTCGCCAAGGGGCAGATCGTCCGGGAGATCGACGCCCTCGGCGGGGTCATGGGCCGCATCGCCGACGCGACCGGCATCATGTTCAAGATGCTCAACACCAGCCGGGGGGCGGCGGTGCGGGGTCCGCGGTGCCAGAACGACAAGGAGGCGTACCGGCTCGAGGCCCAGCGGCTCGTCGCGTCGCATTCGGGGATCGTGGTCGTGGCCGGAACCGTGGACGAACTGCTGGTCGAGCGGGTCTCCGGTCGTGCCACGATCCGCGGCGTGCGGCTGCCCGCGGGGTCCGGCATCGCCACGCCGACCGACGGAGTCCTTCCCGTCGGCGCGGACACGCCGTCGTCCGAACCGATCGAACTCGGGGCCGATGCCGTGGTGCTCACGACCGGCACCTTCATGCGGGCGATCATGCACGTGGGGGACGATCGAACCCAGGGCGGCCGGGTCGGCGAGGGCAGTGCGGTCGGCATCGCGGCGACGCTTCGCGATCTCGGATTCGAGCTCGGTCGGCTCAAGACCGGCACGCCCCCTCGGCTCTCGAAGGCGTCGCTCGACTGGAACGGCCTTCCCACGCAGGCGGGCGACGCGGCACCCGTACCCTTCAGCGATCTCACCGATCCGGCGACCTTCCCCGCCATGCCGCAGGTCGAGTGCCGCATCACCGACACCACCACCGCGATCCACGAGCTCGTCCGCGCGAACCTGCACCGGGCGCCGATGTTCAGCGGCGCGATCGACGCCGAGGCCGGGCCGCGGTACTGCCCGAGTCTCGAGGACAAGGTCGTCCGCTTCGCGGATCGGGAGAGCCACCATGTCTTTCTGGAGCCCGAGACGATCGACGGCGACTCGATCTACTGCAACGGGATCTCGACGTCGCTGCCCGCCGATGTGCAGGCGGGGATCGTCCGCGGCATGCGCGGCTGCGAGCGTGCGGTGATCCTCAAGTCGGGCTACGCGGTCGAGTACGACATGGTGCGACCGCACCAGATCGACGCGACCGGCGAGACCAAGATCGTCGAGGGTCTCTACCTCGCAGGTCAGATCAACGGCACCAGCGGCTACGAGGAGGCGGCGGGGCAGGGGCTCGTCGCCGGGCTCTCGGCGGCTCGTCGCGTGCGAGGCCGCGACGGCGTCCGACTCGGACGCGATCAGGCGTACATCGGTGTGATGATGGACGATCTGGTCACCCGCATTCCGCGCGAGCCGTATCGCATGTTCACCAGCCGCGCGGAGCATCGGCTCCGTCTTCGGCACGACAACGCCGACGAGCGACTCACGCCGCTCGGCCGCGAGCTCGGGGTCGTGGACGACCACCGCTGGTCCTGCTGGCAGGATCGGGAGGCGTCGCTCGCGGAGATCCACGCCGCCTGCGCTCGCATCCGCGTCGAGGGTCGCACCCTCGCGGAGATCGCCCGGCGACCCGAGACGACCGCGACCGAACTCGCCCGGCATCTTCCCGTCGAACTCGCGGCGGCGCTCCCGCTCGTCGATCGGGCGCTCAACGACCTGCGGTACGCCTCGTTCGTCAGACGGGCCGACACCGAGATCCGTCGCCAGCGAGCCGCCGAGCATGCGGAGATCCCGGCCGATCTGGATCCACGGTCGATCGAAGGGCTGCGGACCGAGGCGATCGAGGTGCTCTCGCGGTTCCGACCGCGAACGCTAGGGCAGGCGGGGCGGCTCGCGGGGGTCAATCCCGCGGATGTGACCCTGATCCAGGTCGCGATGCGCCGACATGCCGAGGCGCGGAGGATCGCCGACGGCCCGTGATACCCTTTCCGGTCCCTGGCCGCCGTAGCTCAATTGGCAGAGCGCGTGATTTGTAATCTCGAGGTTGCCGGTTCGATTCCGGTCGGCGGCTTGCCCCACACGACACGACACGCCCCGCGACGAGATCGTCGCGGGGCGTGTTCCTGTTCAAGGTGAGGATGTTCGGCGGGTCGGTCGGACGCGATCGGTGGTCAGAGCGACCACGCGGCGATGAGCAGGCCGCCGTCGGCGCCATCGACGATGCCGTCGCCGTTGAAGTCGGCTTCCGGGCCGGCGGTGCCCCAGAGGGCGTAGAAGAGGCCCGCGTCGGCGCCATCGACGATGCCGTCGCCGTTGAGGTCGTAGGGGTTCTCCGCGCCGCTCGGCACGCGGATGGTCACCGCGGCGGTGCCGTTGGACTTGAAGAGCTCGATCTCCGCAGTGCCTTCGGTCGGCGGAGTGTCGGCGGTGAACCAGAAGTTGTACTGGGTGCCCCAGCGGATCGCGTTCGCGTCGGGATCGACGGCGTACTCGGAGGTCTTCCAACCGGCGGCGTCGTCGGCGACGACCGGCGCCCAGTTGTAGGTCTTGTAGGGCTCGCCCGAGTGCGACGGGGCGTCGCTGAACCCGCGGTCGGTGATGTTCACACCGGCGGCGACCGGCAGGACGAAGCCGTTCGCGGCGTCGTCCGAGGTGAGGTTGTAGATCGCGTACTCGTAGTTCCAGGTGCCGTTGCCGTTGTCGATCACGTCGTGGGCGACGAAGAACCGACCGTCACCCGGCACGTCCACCGCCTCGATCTCGACGGTGTCGCTGTTCTCCTGCCATGCGAAGATCCCGGGCAGGCCGAGGCGGGTGGGGCCGGTCATGCTCAACTGGTAGCCGGACGAGCCGAGCGGACCGACCACGAACTGGCGGTACGAGCCGTTGTTGAGCTGGTTGCCGTCGGCGTAGTCCTGGGGGTGCAGGTAGAACGCGTCCATGTAGAACCGGGCGTCATCGCCGG
>JAUIHC010000390.1 GCA_030432455.1 Phycisphaerae bacterium
GCCACATCGACCCAGGTGCGACGGGCGGCCCGGATCGCCCGGTCGGACTCGTGCCACCGTCGGGCGAGGCCGTGTCGTTCCAGAGGATCGGCCTCGAGGGGAAGCCAGCGATTGGGAGCATCCACCTCCGACGCCCCGAGACCCGCGATGGCCCGCTGGAGCGCGGACTCGATCGCGGCCAACGTGGTGGTCGTGTCCGCGACGGCCGGCCGCGGGACACCGAGGCTCCCGTCGAGTTCGGGCAGCGTGGTCGTGATCGGCGGAATGAACCGACATCCCCGCTCGCGGGCGACATCGTCGAGGGCGACCAGCAACTGACGCCCGGCCCGCCGACCGGGCGTGACCACCACCACCGACGAGAGATCGATGTCGCCCAGTGGATCCGCCGGACGAGCCAGCAGGGTCTCCGCTGCGACCGTGAGCGGCGTGGCGACCCCGAGCGCGAGCGGCGGTTCGAACGACGCACAGTCGTCGGCGTCTGCGTTCGAAGGATCTTCCAGGTCTTCAGGCAGTCCAGATTCTTCAGGCTGTCCGGGACTCATGCGACTCCTTCGACCTTCTCACCCGCGGACCGCGGCCTCACCGCGTCGGATCGACCCGATCCCCGCTCATCATGCGCTCGCACACGGTGGCTCGCCGCCACTGACCGCTCATCCACGACTTTTGTCCCCAAGACCATTCACGGGCCGACCGTGCGGAACCGGACCCCGAGCTCGCCCGAGACGATCTCCAGATCCTCGAGCCGCACGGTGCGACCGTCGGAGAGCGGTATCTCGGGGCGAAGGCGAAGCACACCGGCGTCGCCGATCGACACCGCCGCTTGGTCCTGGTCACCGAGAACCGGACCGAGCAGTTCCAGCCCGTCCTGCAGCCACGACGCCCCGATCGGGAGGACCCCGACCCGACCTCCGAGCGGACGGCATTCGAGTCCGCCCTGCTCGAGCGTGATCGCGAACCGCCCCACCACGACCCCGCCGAGCGGTCCAGCGACGCCGATCTCCAGCCCGCCCGGCACCAGCCTGACCCGCGGATCACCGAACACCGCGAGCACCTCGTCGGCACCGCGACTGGCGACCCACGGTTCGAACCGATTCGCGAGCCACGCGTTGACGTCGGCGTCGGTGACCACGAATCCCCAGGACGCCGGATCGTCACGCACCCGGGTGACCTCGCGGACCATCGCGTTCTCGAACTCCACGCCCCGAATCTCGGCCTCGGGCGAGACATCGCCCGCCGCCCGCCACCACGCCGGCGGTCGCAGGATCGACCACCAGATCGCGAAGGCGATCGCACCCAGCACGGCCAGGACCGTCCGCCACCGAGACCGTCGCCCGGCCGATGTGGCGGCGGTGGCGGCGGTCGGCGACGCGTGGTCTGCAGCCACGCGATCTCAGCCCTCGAACCGACTGATGACCAGCGTGTCGTTCTGGCCGCCGAAGCCGAAGTTGTTCGAGAGCGCCACGTCCACCACCGCGTCCCGCGCCTCGTTCGGCACGTAGTCGAGGTCGAGATCGGGGTCGGGATGGTGGAGGTTGCGGGTCGGCGGAATGCGGCCGTGCCGGATGGCGAGGGCGCTGGTGATGAGCTCCACCGCGCCGGCGGCGGCGATCAGGTGGCCCATCATGCTCTTGATCGAGCTCATCGGGATCCGCGGGGCCAGGTCGCCGAAGACGGCCTTGATGGCGCGGGTCTCGATGGAGTCGTTCTCCTTGGTCCCGGTGCCGTGGGCAGAGACGTAGTGGATCGCCGGACGGCCGTCGCCGGCCACGGCGTGCGGATCGATCCCGGCCTCGTCGAGCGCCTGCCGCATCGCGGCGGCGGCGCCGCGGCCCTCGGGCTGGATGTCGGTGATGCGGTACGCATCGCAGCTCGACCCGTAGCCAAGCACCTCGACGAGCGGCGTGGCACCGCGTCGCCTTGCGTGCTCGAGCGTCTCCAGCACGACCATTCCCGAGCCCTCGCCCATGACGAAGCCGCCGCGGGTGCGATCGAACGGCCGCGACGCCTCGGTCGGGTCGCCGTCGTGCTGCGACAGCGCGGTCAGTCGGTTGAAGCCGGTCACCCCGAGCGGGTGGATCATGGTGTGCGTGCCGCCCGAGAGCATCACGTCGGCGTCGCCCCGCCGAAGGATGTCGGTCGCCTCGCCGATCGCCTGAGTGCTCGCGGCGCACGCGGTCAGACAGTTGTACGCCGGTCCGCGGAGTCCGAACTCGCGGCCGAGGTGCGCGAGCGGCATGTTCGGCTCCTGCTCGATCTCGCACCACGCGTTCATCCGCTTCAGAGCCTCGGCGACCCAGCGATCGCCGTCGATGCGGCGGGTCTCGGGGTTCCACGCGAGGATGTTGCTGGCGGCGTAGTTGTCGAAGTCGAGGACGCCCTCGCCGGCCCCGAGATAGAGCCCCGCCCGCAGCGGATCGAAGGCGCCCGCGGTCAGTCCGGCCTGGGTCCAGGCCTGGCGGGCGGCCCCCAGGGCGAACTGCACGTTCAGCCCCGCGTGCTCGTGCACCGCCGGATCGTCGACGAACGCCGAGACGTCGAAGTCGCGGACCTCGGCGGCGAAGGTGGTCGGAAAGGTCGCCGCGTCGAACCGCGTGATCGGGGCCATGCCGCTGTCGGCGGCCATGAGCCGCGCCCAGACCGACTCGAGGTCGTGCCCGAGGGGCGTGATCCAGCCCATGCCGGTGATGACCACGCGTTCCGCATCGCTTCGCGTGCTCATGACGCGTCTCCCATCCGGGTGAGGACCACCGCGGCGGTCTGACCGCCGAGACTCGTGGTGAAGACGAGCACCGCCCCGAGGTCGGCTTCGCGGGTGGACGCGGCGGCGGCGTCGAGTCCGTCGATCGACTCGGCGTTGAGCCGGGCGGGCAGCCGCTGCTCGGCGACCGCCTTGGCCGCCAGCGCCACCGAGACCGCTCCGATTCCCGCCCCGCAGACGCCGAACTGAGGCACCGGCAGCATGAACGGGATCGACGGAAGACGGTCGCCGAAGACCGAGGTCATCGCCCGACGATCCGCCGCATCGAGGGCCGGGATTCCGGTGCCCGAGGGAACGATCGCATCGATGTCCCCGGGCTCGAGACCGGCACTGCGAATCGCCTGACGGATGGCGCTCTCGATGCCGGGGTCGTCCTCGTCGAACCGCATCCCGACGGTGTCCGGGCACGCGGACTGCGCCGCGCCGAAACCCGCGACCTCGGCGTACGCCCGGCCTCCCCGGGCCTCCATCGACTCGACCGCCTCGAGCACCAGGATGCCGCCGCCTTCGCCGACCAGCGTGCCCGTGGCATCGGCCGCATACGGACGCACGGCCCGTTGCGCCGCCGCATC
>JAUIHC010000391.1 GCA_030432455.1 Phycisphaerae bacterium
GAGCGTCAAGCGTCGCCGCGCCGACATCACCAATCCGCCGACCCCGTCTTCGGGGGAGCTGTCGCCGAAGGCGACTGAGGGGGCTTCTCCGCCGACTCGACCACTTCCTGTGGTGGCCTACCTCACTCCTGCTCTCCTGCTCTCGCCGAAGGCGCCACCGCCCTCGCGAGCAGCGTCGCCGGATGAATCGCGTGGTGGCCGCCGAGGTCCGCGCACTGATGACGACAGCTCGTCCCCGCGGCGACCAGTGTGTCGGGCGGACTCGCGTCGAGACGGTCGCCGAGCGACTGGCGGAAGATCGTGCGGGTGAGATCCGCGTGCTCGGCGAGGTAGCCGAACGAGCCCGCGAGTCCGCAGCAGCCCGAGTCGAGCACGCAGGCGTCGGCGGCGCCGAGTCTGTCGAGCAGCCTTGCCATCGTCGCGCGACCCACCTTCTCGTGACAGTGCGGATGCACCACCGTGCCCGCCGGGAACTGCATCTCCGGCCGTCGGGGATGGTCGTCCCAGCGCCGGTCGAGGAAGTCGTCGATCGACATCGCCCGCGCCGCGAGCGTGGCGAGCGTGTCGCCTGACACGTCGGTCACGAGATCCGGCCAGTCCGCGGTGATCGCGGAGAGACACGACGGTTCCGCGACGATCATCGCCTCCGCACCGATCGCCTCAAGATCGGCAAGCAGTCGCGGCGCTGATCGCTCGACGAGGGCCCTCGCCTCGCGCAGCAGCCCCGACGAGAACTGCGGTCGCCCGCAGCAGCCTGCGAGCGCGACGCGTTCGACCCGCCACCCGAACGCATCGAGCACGCGACCGACGTCGTCGACGATGCCGGGTTCGAGCGATGTCGTGAAGCAGTCGTCGAGCACCGCGACGACCGGGGCATCCTCGGCGGCCCACCGCCGCGCCGGACGAGCGGGGCCGCGGGCCGCGGGCGTTGGCAGCGGGCGGGTCGGGTCGAGTTCGAGCAGTCGGGCGACGAGCGCCGAGGCGCCCGGCAGCGACGCGAGCAGTCGCGCGGTCAGCCGCCACGCCGCCGCCCGCCGCAGATGCAGCCCCGCCGCCCCGAGGGTGCGATCGCGAAGCGAGCGGCGGCCGCCCTTGGATCGGGCGAGGTACTCGCTCTTGAGGCGGCCGAGATCCACATTGCTCGGGCACTCGTGCCGACACGCCGAGCAGGACAGGCACGGCGAGAGCGTCTCCAGCACGTCGTCGCGTCCGAACCGGGGCTCACCGAGCCGACCCTCCAACGCCAGCCGCAGGGCGTTCGCCCGCCCGCGGGTCGCGTGCCGCTCGTCGAGCATCGCCCGGTAGCTCGGACACATCGCCCCGCCGTCGTGACGGCGGCAGAGTCCGTTGCCATTGCACGATCGGGCCATGGCGAGGGGGCCGCCCTGGGGCCAGCGGAAGTGCCACGGGCCGTCGGGACCGGGGTCGTCCTCGTGATCGGCCCGCAGATCCGCGAGCGCGTCGTGGTCGGCGACCTTGATCCCGGGATTCAGGATGCCGATCGGATCGAACAGAGCCTTGATCTCCGCGAACGCCTCGGTGATCCGCGGTCCGTACATCCGTCGCACGAGGTCGGCGCGGATGCGACCGTCGCCGTGCTCGCCCGAGATCGAGCCGCCGTGCGCCAGCACCAGATCGAGCGTCTCCTCGCGGAGTCGCCGGAAGCCGTCCCGATCGGCCGCGTCCCCCAGATCGATCCGCGGGCGGACATGCAGCAGACCGACCGAGGCGTGCGCGTAGAAGACGCCCCGCCACCCGTGCGACGCGATGAGCGCCTCGAACTCGTGCTGGAACCCGGCCAACCGGTGCAGCGGCACCCCGCAGTCCTCGAGGCCGGGCATCGGCGACCGACGCCCGTCGGGCTTGGAGATGAGTCCCAGCCCGGTCGTGCGGATCGCCCAGACCCGGGCCTGCTCGGCGGGATCGCCGACCACCCGAACATGAGCCTCGGCGAGCCCCGCCCGCCCCACCGCCTCGCGGGCCCGATCCTGCACCTCTCCCGCGGAATCGCCGTGGTACTCGACCATCAGGACCGCCCCCGGCCGTCGCCCCTCGATGGTCGGCAGCAGCGCGACGTCGCGGGCGAACACCGCCTGCGCGGCCGCGGCCTCGACGATGAAGGCGTCCATGAGTTCGACCGCCACCGGACCGGTCGCGACCAGATCGGCGACCCGCGAACACGCCTCCTCGACGCCCGCGAATCCCGCGACGAGCAGCGCCTTCGCCGCCGGTCGCGGCACCAGTCGCATCGTCGCCTCGACGGTCACCGCCAGCGTGCCCTCGGTCCCGGAAAGGAACCGAGCGAGATCGACCGCCCCGTCGCCGGACTCCAGACGATCGAGCACGTCGTCGAGCCGGTAGCCCGCGACGTTTCGGGGCACCGCCGGGAATCGCTCGCGGATCTCCGAGCCGAGCGATCGCACGATCGCATCCAGCTCGCGGGTGATCGTCGTGATGCGCGGGTCGCCATCGCCTCGATCCGGATGGACGGCGCCGAATCGATGCCGCGAGCCGTCGGAGAGCACGCCCTCGATCGCGAGCACATGCTCGTCGGTCATCCCGTGCACGAGCGACATCGCCCCGGCGGAACTGTTCCCGATCATGCCGCCGATCGTGGCGTGCGTCGCGGTCGAGACGTCGGGGCCGACGGCGAGCCCGTGGATCGCCGCGGCCCGTCGCAGATCGTCGAGCACCACCCCCGGCTCGACGCGAGCCGTCCGGGCCTCCGGATCGAGCTCGACGATCCGATGCAGATGCGGCGTGCAATCCAACACCACCGCCGCGCCGACCGTCTGACCGGCGAGACTCGTCCCGGCACCGCGTGGAAGCACCGGGATGCCTTCACGCCCGCACCAGGACACCACCGCGGCGACATCCTCGGCATCCCGGGGCGCGACGACCGCGATCGGAACGATCTCGTACGGCGACGCGTCGGTGGCGTAGAGACCACGGTCCAGCACATCGGCCCGAACCTCGCCTCGGACGCGACCGGCCAGCGCCTCCGCGACCGTCGCGGCCACGGGATCCAGCACGGGAAGTCGAACCGCAGCGGGCATGTCGCGGAGGGTAGTCGACCCTGCAGGCACGGGAACGACCTCGGGGCACCCCGTGCCTTCGATGCGACGATCCGCGCATCGACGGCCCGTCGTCGGAAGGGCATTCATGCGACGACGCCCCGTCGCTGGGACGGGGCGTCGGAAGCCACCAACCGGACTCGAACCGGTGACCTAAGCTTTACGAAAGCTTCGCTCTACCAACTGAGCTATGGTGGCGAACGGACGGGAGCGCGACCCTGCCGCCTCCCGCGGCGCGACGCGAACTCTA
>JAUIHC010000005.1 GCA_030432455.1 Phycisphaerae bacterium
CGTACTGCTGCGACACCGCGTGGGACACGATCTGCGCCAACGCCGCGAACGCCAACTGCGAGGGTGGCGGCGGCGGGGGCGATGACTGCTGCGTGGCGAACGGGTCGCCCGGATGCGGTGACGCGGCGTGCCAGAGCGCGGTCTGCGCGGTGGACCCGTTCTGCTGCTCGACCGCCTGGGACGACCTCTGCGCCGACGAGGCCGGGCAGTACTGCCCGGAGCTCTGCCCCTGAGCATCGAGGCCCGGTAACCGGGAGGTTCAGTGTTTCAGGACGCTGCCAGGAGGGTGGCGGCCGAATGATGCGAATTCCCGGAATATCTGGCGGAAGTAGGCGGTTGCCTGAGGAATAATCAACGACGCGTGTGCTCGCCTCCCGTCCCCGGCCTCATCCCCGGTCCCGCCCCCATGTCACGTCGAATCGCTCAAACCGTCGTCGCCGTGCTGATGTTCAGCGCCGTCCTGTCCTCATCAGCATCAGCGTCGAGCACCGTTCGTCTCATGGACGACGACGCCCGCGATCGGCCCTGGGAGCGCCGCGACGGGGTGGTGCTGGTTGGAAAGTCGCGATTCTCGAACTGGCGGGAGTACCGGGCGTGGCGACGGAGCGTCGACGCACAAGACGACCATCGGTGCGGAACCCCGCCGCCGGCTGCAGACCAGGTCGCGCGGTTGATTCCGACCGACTGCGATCTCGACCGCAACGTGCCTGATCCCGTCTACGGGCCGACGGAAGGGGACTTCGTGATTCCGGTGGTGATCCACGTGATCACCAATGCCACCGGTGAGCTGGGGGACGTGTCCGATGAACGAATCAGCTCCCAGATGCGGGTGCTGAACGAGGCGTTCGCGGGTGTGACGGGGGGCGAGCCGACCGGGATCCGATTCGAACTGGCGAGACGGGATCCGGCCGGCGAACCGACCAACGGTGTCGTGCGTCACGCGAACGATGCGTGGTACAACGACACCGGGGCGTACTGGGAGACCATCGCGTGGGATCCGACCCGGTACATGAACGTCTACACCAACACGGCGAGCGGGAACTTCGGGTATGTCCAGGCGTTTCCCGCCACCGGACAGGCAGGCGAGATCCAGGATCGGGTCGTGGTGGACTGGCGGGTGTTCGGAGAGGACGGTCCCTACGGTCCTCCGTATGACGTCGGTCATGTCCTCGTGCATGAGGTCGGCCATTACCTCGGGCTGTATCACACGTTTCAGGGTGGGTGCGGGGGCGCGGACTGCGCCGCAACCGGCGATCTCATCTGCGACACGCCGCCCCAGGCCGTTCCGACGGTCGAATGCGACGACGAGAACGGGTGCGGGTCGCCGGATCCCGTGGACAACTTCATGAACTATTCGTGGGAGACCTGCATGGCGCGATTCACGCCCGAGCAGGTGCGTCGGATGCGGTGCACCCTGCTGTCGTGGCGTCCGGATCTCGGCGTTCCAAGTGATCCCGACTGTTGGACCGCCTGCCCCGGCGACTTCAATGCGGATGGTCGGGTGGATGGGGTCGATCTCGGTCAACTCATCAATGCCTGGGGAGTCGGGGGCGAGGAGATCGCGTGTGCCGACTTCGACTTCGATGGACAGGTGTCCGGTCAGGACTTCGGGCTGTTCTTCCAGTCGTGGGGTTCGTGTCCGATCGACCCCTGCTCGGATCTCTCGTGTGATGATGGCGACGAATGCACCGTCGACTACTGCGTGGCGGGGTCCTGCCGACACGTCCAGCTCGAGGCGTGCGGCGGACCGTGCGGATCACCCACCGCCGGGTCCTGTTACGAGTCGCACGGCACGCCGGGATGCGACGATCAGGAATGCTGCGAGGAGATCTGCAATCTCGATCCCTGGTGCTGCGTCGTGCAATGGGACGCATCGTGCCGGAACAAGGCCCTGAGCGGGAACTTTCCAGCCTGTCCCGGTCCGTGAGTCCGCCCGCCACTTCCCGTACGATCGCGACATGAGCGTCACGCCCGAGACCACGTCGCCCTCCGCGGCGCCTTCCGAATTCGCCCGGCCCGAGCACCCCGGCGACCTGACGCCGTATCTGCGGCACCTGCTCGACGGGGGAACGCTTCCCGAGGCCCAGGCTCGGGCCGCCTTCGAGGCGATCATGACCGGCACCGCGCATCACGCGGAGATGGGAGCGCTGCTCGCGCTGCTGGCGACTCGGGTTCCGACCGTCGATGAGCTCGTCGGGGCGGCGACCGTGATGCGGGAGAAGGTCGATCGACTCGACACCGGGATCGCGCCGGCGGAACTGCTCGACACTGCGGGTACGGGTGGCGCCCCCAAGGTCTTCAACGTCTCGACCGCGGCCGCGATCGTCGCCGCGGCGGCGGGCGTCAAGGTCGCCAAGCACGGCAACCGTTCGCGGACCGGCCGCGGTTCCGCCGAGGTGCTCGCGGCGCTCGGCGTCGATGTCGATGCCGGCCGCGAGGTGCAGCTGCGATGCCTCGCCGAGACCGGCGTCGCGTTCTGCTTCGCGATCCATCATCACCCCGCGGCGAAGCACGCGATGCCCGTCCGCAAGGCGCTCGGCTTCCCGACGATCTTCAACCTGCTCGGACCGCTCACCAATCCGGCGGGCGCCGGGCGGCAGATCATGGGCGTGTACGCGGACCGCTTCGTCCGTCCGATCGCCGAGGCGCACGCCCGGCTCGGGGCGGTGCGGGCGCTCGTCTTCCATTCGAAGGACGGACTCGACGAGTTCTCGATCGGAGCGCCCACGCATGTCGCCGACGTGCGGAACGGCACGGTCGAGGAGTACGAGGTCGATCCCGCGGCCCTCGGGCTCCGGCACGCCACGATCGAGGAACTCCAGGTGCGCGACCTCGACCACGCGGCATCGCTGGTCCGCGGCATTCTCGACGGCACCGAACAGGGCCCGGCCCGCGACATCACGCTGCTCAACGCGGCCGCGGCGCTGGTCGCCTCCGATCGCGTGGAGTCGTTCGAGTCCGGAGTCGGACTGGCCGCCCAGACCATCGACGCGGGTGGGGCCGCTCGAACCCTCGGGCTCCTTGTCGATTCCTCGACCCGCGCAGGATGACCGCCGCCGCCGAGCGCGTCGCGCGTCGAGGTGAATGACCCGAACTTCCGCACGACTTTCAAGGTCGGGCGGGATCGCGTTCACAATGATCGTTCGTGCACGGTGAACCCGAATGACCGGCGGGGCCGATCGGTCGGAGGCGGGGGCAGGTGATCGAGCAACAGCGGTCGGCGATCGGCGTCGCCGACGCCGACGCCGAGGAGTCGCGGAACCCTTCACGGACGGCACCCGAGTGGCGACCGGTCGGTGGACGACTCGGTGTCGTGGTCGGGGCGACGGTGCTGGTCGTCGGTGTCGTGATGTCGAGCCTGTTCGGCGTCGGTGGGTGGACGACCGAGCACGCCGACGGCGTGGGCGGTCGGGCCATGGCGGCGCTGGCGTCGATCGGGGTGTCGATCGCCGCGGCGGCACCACTCTGGCGGCGGGGCCAAGGGGTCGGGAGACGGGGCGGGGGCGGTGGCTCGGTGGTCGTGCTTCTCGTGCTGCTCGTGGTGGCCGTGGCGGGGCTCGTGGCGGCTCGGATGTTGACGCACGAGATCCGGTGCGACGTGCGACATCCGGATGCGGGCGGCGTCGATCCGGTGGTGCGGATCGCGGGGCGCCTCCTCGAGCCGATCATGCCGTCGGCGTCGACCATCATCGATCACGACGAGGTGACGGCGGACACGGCCGATCGCGCCCGATGGCGGACCGTGGTCCAGGTGGAGGCGGCGACGCATCCCGGACTGGTCGGACGGCGGCTGACCGTGGGACTCGACGCGATCGACGCGCGGCTGGTTCCGGGTGCGGTGGTGTCCGTGGTCGGTCGACTCGCGGTCGTGCCGCCGCCGGCCAATCCCGGGGAGCGTGATCGACGACGGGGCCGCGACGACCGCGTGCCCGCGATGCTCGTGGTGCCCTCGGGCGGGCTGGTGCAGGCACGCAGCGATGATGACGGACATCTTCTGCGGACCTGGCTTGCGGGCGGTCGGGAGGCGTGGCGATCGGCGGTCCGACTCGTCGATGCGTCGGTGGCCGCGGCTCGTCCCGAGGCGACCGGCGTGGTCGAGGCGGTGCTGGTGGGCGACCGCCGGCGGCTTGACGACGGGGTTCGGCGGGCGGCCGAGGATGCCGGGGTCGCCCCGATGCTGGCGATCAGTGGATGGCACCTGGCGATCATCGGAGGTGTGACCTCCTCGTTGCTGGGACGGCATCGGCCGATCGGTCGGTGGCTCGCATTCGTCGGCGTGATCGCATTCGCGGCGGCGGTCATCCCCGGCGCGGGCGTGCGGCGGGCCGCCATGATGGTGCTGATCGCATGGGCCGCCTGGGTCGTGGGACGTCGGGCTCGCGGACTGCCGACGGTGCTGCTCGCCGGGGCGGTGCTGGTCTGGATCGATCCGGCGATCGTCGAGTCGATCGGGTTCCGGTTGAGCATGGTGGCGACGATCGCCCTGGTCATCGGCGCCGAGGCCGCCCGTCGCCGATGGTTCGGTCTGCCGGATCGGGTGGGGCGGCGACGGTCGTCGTTCGTGCGCGACCGGGGGACGATCCTCGCCGGCGCCGCGATCGTGGCATGGACCGCCACCGCGCCGATCGTGCTGGCGGCGTTCGGACGGCTGTGTCTGGCGGGCATTCCGGCGGCGGTGCTGGTCGCCCCGATGTTCACGGCGTTCGTGCTGGCGGCGACCACCGCGTCGATGGTCACGATGATTCTCGGCGGATGTCCCGATTGGCTGGCGGGCGTCACCGCGATGCCGGCCGCGGGATTCGTGGGGCTGGTGGACGCGATCGCCGACGTCGCCCCGATCTGGCGAAGGCCGTTGCCGCCGTGGACGGTCCCGACCGCGATCGTGCCCGCGGTGGTCTTCGCAGCCGCACCCGCGGTGTCGCGGTCGGTCGTGCGACATGCGTGGTGGGCGCTCGGGTGGACGCTGACCGTCGGGATGGTGTGGGTCGGATCGAACTCGGCGATCGGCCCGGCATCCGGACGGATCCGCATCGACGCCATCGCGGTCGGAGACGGCACCGCGATCCTCGTGCGAGGCGAGCACGGCGCGGTGCTGCAGGACGCAGGATCGTCATCCGTCGATGATCCCGGACATCGGATCGTCGGACCGGTGCTGCGGTCGCTCGGCGTTCAGCGGCTGGACGCACTCGTGGTGACCCATGCCAATGCCGACCACTTCAACGGCGTCGCGACCGTCGTGCGGCGGTTCGAGGTCCGACGACTCGTCGTGGCGCCGCATCTGCTGCATCGGGCGCGGACGAGCCCGGGGTCGCCGATCGCGGACTGGCTGGATCGGATGCACGAGCTCGATGTGGAGATCGTGGAGGCGTCTCGCGGGAGTCGGTGGCGGTTCGGGGACCTTGCGTGGACCATCGTTCATCCAGTGGCGGGCGAGACCTGCCGCACCGCCAACGACGAGTCGATCGTCGCGACGGTCGGACTCGTCGGCGATCCCGAGCCGCGTTCGCGTCTGCTTCTCTGCGGCGATGTGCAGGACGAGGCGATCGCCAGGGTCCTGTCCCGTGAACCCGCCCTGCGAGCGGCGGTGATGGAACTTCCGCATCACGGAAGCTGGCGTCCGATCGCGGCGGCGCTGCTGCAGCGGGCCGATCCCATCGCGGTGGTCCAGTCGACCGGTCCGGATCGCTGGAGGCACGATCGTTGGAGGGAGGTCTGTGCTGGTCGATGGCGGGGTGTCACCTGCCGCGACGGACTCGTCTCGTTCGAGGTCGACGAACGCGGAGGCGTGCACTCGGCAGGCGGTTCGTGGAGTCGACGTGCCGTCCCGGTCGCGGCTGAAGTCGGTCGGTCAGAAGAACCGGAGCCCGGCCTCATGCCCGCCGGTCGAGGTGCGGCCGTCGGATCGCGACCAGACCACCATGACGGCACGATCGAGGCGACGTCCCTCGGGCAGGATCGAGACCAGCACTCCGGTCATCCCCTCGAGGAGCGGGGTGCTGGACGCGATGCGCATGCCGGTCTCACTGAGGTCGAGCGACCGATATCGGACGGCCTGCCCCGGCTGGAAGTGCCAGGTCACGACGACCTCCGTCTCCACCACGGTCCGTTCGGCATCGCGGCGGTCGGTGATCGTCTCCTCGTTCTTCCCCATCGTCGAGTCGTTCAGCATGGCCGGGGTTCATCGGTCGGTTCATCTTCGGGATTTCGCCGAGTCGGCGAGAACGGTCCGGGGACGGGCGAGTTGTGCAGGGGGGGGAATCTGGAGGAGATTCGTCGCGACGCCGCGTTCCGGGGGGCGATCGACGGCTTCCCGCCGATCACCGGAGACGAACCCCCCTCGGAGCCGATGACGAGGAAGATCCATGGGCGACTCCCGCGAACATCCTCTTCCCACCGACGCCGAGACCGGGTCCGGGCAGAGCCTGGTCGAGGATGTCCTGCGGGACGCACAGGCCCTGTTGGGCGGTCCGGAGGCGGAGGGGGCCGCCCCTGCGGATGCGCCTTCCGCCGAGCCGGAGGCCTTCGACCTGCAGTCGGTCGTCGATCGCGTGGACGGCCTGCTCGGAGACTTCGATCATCTCACCGAGGAGATCGAGTCGGTGGATGCGTCGGCGGCCGGTCTCGACCTGACGCTGGTGCTGCCGCCTCGCGCCCCCGAGCCCGAGGACGTGGTCCCCGATCTCGGGTCGGCGGGGCCGCAGGTCGATCTCTTCGCGACCCCGGCTCCGGCGGATCCGACGCCGGAACCTGACGTCGGGTCCGGCGATCCGACCGAGGTGGTTCTGGAGACCGAGTCACCGATCGAGACCGCCACCGCCGCCGAGGAGCTTCTTCAGGATCTCTCGGCGGCGCTGTCCGACGAGTTCGATCGCTCCGAGCGTTCAGCCGACGGATCCTCCGAGTCCCCGCCGCAGGCATCGATCATGGAGTCGGGCGCCGATGTCGCGAGGGACGCGACGCCGGTCAGTGCGACCGAGGTCGCGCTGATGGCCGCCATGACCGAGGAGTTCGGCGCCGAGCCGGGGGATCTGGCACCGATGAGGGACGAGGGTGATCCCTTCGAGTCGCGGCCGGAGACGCCCGTCGAGCCGAGCGATGCGGCGAAGCGGTTGGAGGCGCTGCTGGCCGAACGACTGGCGGAGGAGTATGGACTCGTCGAGTCCGTGTCCGCCGAACTCGCGAGTCCCCCGGAGATGGACGGGTCCACGGACGACGAGACGTCCCGGCTCCAGTCGGACATCGATGCGGTGACCCGGGCGGAGATGGCGGCGCTCGAGGCGCTCGGAACGGATCTCGATGCCGATCCGGACCGCGGGTCCGGCACCGGTGATCCGTCGTCGTCGGACGCCGAGGATGATCCCGCGGACCCCGAGCCGTCAGGCGTCTCGATGCGGGCGTCCGATTCGATGATCGCGTCGTCCGAACCCGGGACCATGGTTGAAGAGTCATCGCCCGGCGACGCCTCGACCGACGCGGCGGATCGTGCGTCGGACGCCGAACCGATCACCTCGGATCACGCGATGGAGGATCGGCCGATTCCGGTGCGATCCGGACCATCCGCACTCGTGCGACTCGGCGCGCTTCCGTTCCGCGTCCTGCCCGCGAGATTCCATCGACACGTGACGCCGATCGCGATCTCGCTCGCGGCCTGGGTGCCCCTGGCGTGGGGATACGCGATTCTCGCGCCGAAGCCGTCACCGCCGTCGATCGACGTCCTTCCCGCCGGTCTTCACCTGTCGCCGTCGTCTCCTTCCGAGACCGCCGAGGCGGCGGATGGCACCAGTGATGCGAACGACACGGATGGTGCGGCGTCGGCCGATCCCGTCGCCGACGGTCGGCACTGACCTCGGCGCATCGCGCGGCATCGATCGTGGTTCGAGTCGCGATAGGCTTCCCGGTTCACCACCGGCACCGGTGCACTGGAGCACACCATGAGCGATTCCAGCGAGACCACCATCGAGATCGGCCCCGGCTCGTTCTGCTGGCACGAGGTCAACACCCGCACGCCGGCCGAGACGGTCGCGTTCCACACCGCCGTCTTCGGATGGACCACGCAGCCGATGGACGTGCCCAAGGGCAGCTACACGCTCTTCAAGCGCGGCGACGACATCATCGGCGGCTGTCTGGAGATGACCGCGGAATGGCCCGCGGAAGCGCCGGAGCATTGGCAGAGCTCCGTCGCGGTCGCGGACGTCGCGGAGACCGCGGCGCGGGTCGAGTCGCTCGGGGGCGAGATCGTGGTGCCCCCGTTCAACGTGCCCATCGGGGTCATCTCGGTGGTGAAGGATCCCTGCGGTGGCGTGTTCTCGCTGTTTCAGGGCGGTGACGGTCGCAAGCCGATCGGCGTCGGCGCGATCGTGCATGATGAACTGCTCGCCACCGATCTCGCCGCTTCGCTGTCGTTCTACGAATCCCTGATCGGTTGGACGGATGCCACGGCGCCGATCGACGGTCAGGACTATCACATGTTCATGATGGACGACGCGATGAAGGCCGGCGCGATGGCCGCCCCGCCCGAGGCGAACCTTCCGTGCAACATGTGGCTGCCCTACGTGCAGGTCGACGATGTCGACGCGACGATCGCGAAGGTCGTCGAACTTGGCGGCGCCGTCGCCATGCCGCCGTCGGACATTCCGACCGTCGGACGGGTCGCGGTCTTCACCAGTCCGCAGAGCGCGACCTTGGCGATCTGGACGCCCGCCGCGGATTGATCGGGGCCGACGAGCGCCGTCACCCTGCCGAACTTTGAACCGCGCCCACCCGCCCCGGTCGCCGCCGTCCGCGAGCGGCGTTCCGGCAGGACGATCCGCGACCTCCCCCTCTCGTTCGGATCCGGCGCGGATCCGGTGCCGTCAGCGTCGCACCACTTCGATGTTGACTGCGTGCGGCTCGCGGCCGGGTTCGACGACGCGGATCTCGTGATGCCCGGGGCGGAGTTCGAGCCGCTCGAACCCGACCGGACGACCATCGAGGAAGAGCTTCGCCTTCGGCCCCCGTTCGACGGCCGGTCGCACGGTGGCGGTGCCGTCGATCGCCAGCAGCACCGTCTTGTCCGCGGGCTCGACGATCAGCGGTCGTCGGGGCGGACCGAGTTGACCGATCGCGCGATCCGTGCCCACCGTCCACGTCGTGAACGGTCGAGAGGTCCGCGGCGTCGCCAGCGACGGGTGGTGCAGGATGTCGTGAAGGATCGGGCGGGCGGCATCACCGCCGACCAGTTCCGGATCCGATGCGCCATCGAACCGGCCGACCCAGACCACCGCGGTCCAACGACGGTTCCAGCCCGCGGCGACCGCATCGCGGTGGGCGCTGCTGGTCCCGGTCTTCGCCGCCATGAACGGAAGCAACCCCGCGTCATCGCCGGCGGGCCCTGCGAGACAGGTCTCGATCGCGGCACAGGTCCGTTCGGAGAGCACCCGCCGACCCGATTCCTCAGCGTGCTCGACGTCGCGGCGAAGGAGTCGGAGCGATCGATGCACACCGCCGCGGGCGAGCGTGGCGTAGGCCGCGGCGAGGTCGAGCGGTCGGACTTCGATGCCGCCGACCGCGATCGCGAGTCCGGCCCGCTCCAGATCCGCCGACGTGATCGGAAGTCCGACGTCATGAAGTGCGGCTTGGATTCGATCGGGGCCGAGCCCTCGAGCCACCAGCAACGCCGGGAGGTTACGGCTGGTTCGCAACGCCTCGGAGGCAGGCATCCGTCCAAGGTGACGCCGATCGATGTTTCGCGGTCGCCACCCCGCAAAGTCCGCGGGTGCGTCATCGACGATCGAGTCCGGAGCGAGACGTTCATCCTCGAAGGCCGCGGCATAGAGAAACGGCTTGAGCGCCGACCCCGGACTTCGCCGGGCCGTCGCGCCGTTGACGCGGCCATCCCGGAGATCGCGCGGATCGCTGGAACCGACCAGCCCCCGGATCGCCCCGGTCTCGGTCTCCACCAGCACCACCGCGATATCGAGTTCGGTCGGCAGATCGCGGGCATGAGACGCCACGATCGATTCGATCGTCGCCTGCCTCTCGGGATCGATGGTGGTCTCGATCACGCGACCGCGGCCGCCATCGTCGATCGCCATCCAGCCGACGTGTCGATCGTTCCCGTGGTCATCAGGTGTGCGGATCCTCAGTGGCTCGGCCGAGGCCCGCGTGTGCGTCGCGGGATCGATCACGCCCTCATCGAGCATCCGATCAAGCACCACCTGTCGTCGTCGCATCGCGGCGTCGGGATGTCGATCGGGCCGGAATCGCTCGGGTGAGTTCGGCAGACCCGCCAGCAGTGCCGCCTCGGCCAGCGTGCATTCGGCTGCCGGTCTGCCGAACCAGCCGCGACTCGCAGCCTCGATCCCGACCAGATTCCCGCCGAATGGGGCAAGGTTCAGCCACGCTTCGAGGATCTCGTCCTTGTCGTACGTCGCGTCGAGTTGCACGGCGCGAAACGCCTCGACCGCCTTGCCGGGGAACGTCCGGGGATGACCCAGTCGCATGCCCGCGACCTGCATGGTGATCGTGCTGCCGCCCCGAACCACGCGACCGGCGGCCAGATTCGCCTTGATCGCTCCGAGGATCGCCGACGGGTCGATGCCCGCATGGGATCGGAACGATGCATCCTCGACCGCGACGACCGCCGCGGGAATCCACGGTCCGACCTCGGCGAGCGAGATGGGAAGTCGGCGTTGTTCGTCGGCGGCCACCGTGTCGACGAGCACTCCGCCCCTCGCGTCCAGCACGAGGGCCCCGCCGGGACCCGGATGCAGCATGTCTTCAGGCAGCGGAAAGATGTGCCACAAGCCGACGAAGGTCGCCGCGCCGCCGACCACGGTCATGAGACCTGCGGTGATCGCGGCCCGGAGTGCCCGCCGCCACCGTCCAGATCGGCGACGGCCCCCGGCTGCGCGATGAGCCGGGGCGGCATCGCCCGATTCGACCGCGACCATCGGGATCTCGCTCACGGTCCCGGATCCAGATCGATCGTCACGCGATCGATGGGCAGGGTCGCGCGGACCGCGTCGTGGTACATCGACTCGGCGACCGTACCCGGGCGGGCCCAATCTCCGGGAACCACCGCCCGCACCACGTAGCGGAACCGCTGCGGCGACTCCGTCGCGGTGTCGAAGATCAGCACCCGGTCGTCGCGGAACTCGGCATGATCGACTTCGTCCAGTCGCACCTCGGTCGAGGCCGAGGTCATCAGGGCGGGAAGTTCCAGTTCGAATCCGGATGGAAGCACGTCGACGATCGCGACGTTCGGAAGATCGGCCCCGAGGATCGAGCGGTACGTCACCTCCACGATCACGGTGCGTCCGGCGAGGATCGGCGTCGCGGGGTCGATCGGCGCGCCGGTGGCATCGAGCCAGCGGCGAGTCACTTCCAGTCCCCGCGTCGTGGGCTCGGAGGTTTCGGCGGTGTTCGCAACGCCGCTCGTGGTGATGACGACATGCAGTGGACCGTCACCCTCGGAGACGACGCGCTCGACACCGGAGCCGATCGAGTCAGGATCGATCTCGATGCGGGCGTGCACCGGCTCGCCCCCGTCGAACCGCACCTCGTGTCCGGCGACGATGACGGTGCCGCGTGCGTCGCCGCTCGCCGGATGGGCCCGTGACCAGGCGGTGAGGGCCTCGACGCTCGCGGCGGTCTCGTAGGTGGTCCGCCAGCGACGGTCACCCTGTCGCGCCGCGACGAAGTCGCGGAGGCGGATGAGAGATGCCGAATCGGGATGCACCTGCAGCCCGACGGCGAGGGCGATCGCGGCATCGGTGGCGTCCGAGGTGAAGATGCCGCGATCGGTCGGCGGCATCGCCGTCGGTTCGATAAAGCCGTCGACGAGTGCCCGGGCCTCCACGAACCGGCCCTGATCCATGAGCGCGGCTGCGAGTTGGGCGCGTTCCACCAGCGAGAGGTCCTCGACTTCCAGCAGGATCGTCTCGATCGCGGCCTCGTCAGCTCGTCCGGCGTCCGCGAGAACCCGGAGGCCCAGCAGCCGGGTGCGGCGATCGATCTGGTTCCGGGCGACGATCCGGCTCACCGCCTCGAGCAGTTCCTCGCGGAAGCCGCTGGGCATCGGAACCCCACGGTCGGAGGCTCGGCCCGCGAGCATCGCGGTCCGCGCGGTCAGCCAGTCGTCGCCGCCGCCGCCCATCCAGTACGGAATGCGACCGTCGCGGCCTTGCGTCTCCCAGAGTCGCGCGAGTCCCGATGCCGCCATCGATCGGATGGTGTCCGGATCGACCATGGCCACCGACGGATCCACGGTCAGGGCGGCGAGCAGTCCTTCGACCCGACTGCCGATCTGCTCGCCGCAGCCGTACGGGTAGTCGATGAGATCCCGCACCGCCGGACCGAGATCGACGTCGGCCACCGCGCTGACGATCACCTCCACCGTGCCGCCCGCGGCTTCAAGCTGGCGATCACGCTCGATCGGACGCGTGGTGCCGCCATCGACGATCATTCGTTGCGTCTCGCGCTGGAAGCCGAACGGCGGGCGGACCGCGACCTGCCAGTTCATCACCGTCTCCACGGGGGCGGCTTCCGATCCGGAACGCTCACGCGCGGTCGCCCGCAGCGTGATCGGGGCCTCGCCGACGCGGTTCGATCGCAGGTGGAGATCGACGGTCGTCGCTTCGCCGGGCTCCAGACGGACGGTCGCCGTGTCGAGATCGACGTCGAGCCGATCGGTCGAGTCGACGCCGAGTCCGACCTCGGTCGGACTTGCGGTGTTGTTGCGAAGCGTGACTGGAATGCTCGCGCGATCGCGCGGGGCCATGGTCCGCGGAAGGGCGGCGACGAGCTGGATCGCGGGCACCACGCCGATCAGATGTTCGGTGGCGCCGTAACGGTCACCGTCGATCGCGACCGCCATCAGGCGCATCGCGCCGTCGAGTTCGGGCATCATGAGGTCGGCTTCGATCCGGCCGTCGTCGCCGAGGGTCTCGGAGTGCCGCCAGATGACCCGGATCTCGGGCAGTCGGACCGGCACTGGTTCACGGCGTCGAGTGGCGGCGTCACCTCCGATCGCGTCGCCGACACTCGTCCGGTCGAACTCGGGAATGAGGTCCACGACCGACGAGATCGCAGTCACCTGCCGTCGACGATCGCGGAAGAGCGTGTCAACCGGATCCGGGGCGTGGTAGCCGGTCGGCAACAGGGCACCCTCCTCGACCGCCCAGAGATGCACGACCGCCGAGGCCGAGGCGTCAGGCACCACGACGGTCGTGGAGACGATCTCGCCGGGTCGGGCATCGGACGACGCCGAGATCTCCGGTGCCAGTCGATGCGGGGTTCGGTCGATCATGATCCGGGTCGCGCCGCGGGCGACCAGAGGCGCCCACGCCTTGCGGTCCGAGTCGAGTGGACGGACGAGGATCGCCGAGACGAACGCGGTGTCGCGAGCCTCGACGGGAATCTGCACATCGATGTTCACGCCCGCGTCGTCGACCTCGACCACGGTCGATCGCACGATGTCGTCGGTCTCGACCGACACGAGGGCCGTTCCCGGGAACGGCGATCGCACCAGCACCGACATCGTCTCGCCGGGCCGGGCGGTGTCTCGACCGGGGACAAGTTCGAGTCGGTCGCTTCGCTCGGCCGCCATGCGCCCCTCGGACTGCCAGCGCGAGACGTGGAAGTCGACGCTCGCGGTGATGTCGGTCCCCGGCACCGTGGCGCTCAGTCGGTATTCGCCGTCGCCGAGTCCGGGCAGTCGGAACGGCACGGCACCGTCCGCGGTGAGGGTGGTGGCGTCGAGATCGACGGCGACGCTCATCGGGATCACCGACTCGGTGCTGCGCCAACGCCAGCGGCCGTCCGCCCGCTCGTAGTTCCAGTCGCGCTCGACCCGCGCGAGTCGGAGTTCGGGGGTTCGGTCGGCTGCGACGACACCGTCGGCGAGGACCACGGTCTCGCCGAGGATGGCCTCGCCGGGGGCGTGGATCCGACCCCCGGGAAGATGAAGACCGACATGCGCGGCCTGCGTGTCGAGCGTGGTTTCGACGGTACGCGAAGTCGAGCGTCCGCCGACCTCCTGCACCGATACCGTCGCGAGCAGGTTCCAGACCGCGGGCGACGACGGCGACGCGAGGGTCGCGGTCGCCTCACCGAGGTCGTCGGTGCGAAGGTCGCGGGATTCGCGCATGACCTCGACCGATCGCCGAGGCTCGAAGGTGAAGTCTGCGAAGCGTGCGTCGCGGAACGAGGCGGGCGTCCAACGGGCGGTGATGGTGCCCGCCAGCCCCTGAGCAGGCGACCCGTGCAGATAGGTGGTCGTCGATCGGATCAGCGCGGCGCGACCGTCCGTCGAGGGTTCGGCGGTCGCCTCGACCCGCAGGCGCACCGGGAGAAACGGCATGACCGGGCACTCCAGCGTCGTCACCGGCGTCTTCGATCCGGGAAGGTGCAGGGCCGCGATCCAGGTGCCGGTCGGATCCAGCGCGTCGGTCTCGAGGTCCGCGTGGAGAACCCCCTGCACCGGATCGGTCGTCGCTTCGATGGTGCGGGCGACCCGCTCGTCGGGGCGGATCCAGCGGATCTCGTAGGGCGTGTCGGTCACCGGCTCGCCGTCGCGGGTGCGGACCACCGCGGTCAGGTGGAGCGTCTCGCCCGGTCGATGCACGCCCCGCTCGGCGTAGAACGCGGCGTCGACCGGGCCGGTCCACGCGGGGCCCGCGAGCGTGCGATCCTCGATCGCCGTCGCCCGACGCGGTCGGACGAAGATGACGTCGTCGCCGCGCCGGGCGGTGACGATGCGGATCTCCTCGCCCCGGAGCGGGAGACGGGCCACGCCGTCGGATCCGGTCACCGGCGAGTCGATGGCGGTGATGTTCGGCGCCCACGCGGTGACCTCGACGTCGGGAAGAGGCTCTCCGGTCGAGACCGACGTCACCCATGCGACCATTGTGCGCTCGCCGACCTCGAGATCGATCGCCAGATCGCTGACCACGAGCACCACGGCGTCGCTTCGCCACGCCTCGTCGGGATCCTCGATCTCGACGTGGTAGATGCCGGGGCGTCGTTCGACGAAGTCGTCGAGCGGCAGCATCGTGACCCCGCGTCCACCGGCGTGCTGCGGGAGATCGATCACCTGATCGCAGACGAGGTCGCTCGCCCGCGGAAGGCGGTAGTTGCCGATGAACTCGCCCAGCACCATCGGAAGATGCTCGTCGACCAGTCGGTGCACCAGCAGACGCGCCTTCGCGTATCCGCCGTGTCGCAGTGCGACCTCGAATCGTCCGCCCGGCACGATCTGTCCTTCAGTCTCCTCGAACGAGAGATGGGGGCTCGGGGTGGGCATCCGAACCGCCCGGACGATCGGCTCGTCGAGCAGCGAGCGATCGAGGGCCATGAGTGGGGGATCGATGGTGACCCGGTACGACCGGCCCGCCTCGAACGCCCCCTCGATGATCAGCCGGTTCCCGGAGACTCGGGTTCGGACACCTCCGGGATCGGGCTCGACGCTGACGGTCGGGGTCGCATTCGCCGCGAGTTGGCGATCGAACCCGACCGTGATGGTCCGCCCGTGACCACTGCGGTTGTACCAGTCGATGTGCGGCGACGTCCACCTGACCTCGAGCGACGGCGACACGCGGAACGCCCGACGCAGGTCGTCGCCGAGACCGAGCAGCCCCTCCTGACCGTGGAGATCGCCGTCCATCGCGACCGTCACCTGCGATCCGGGCTTCACCTCGACCGTCAGGTCATGGTGGGTCGCGATCGTGTCGTCGAGCGCGGCAGGCTCGGCTGCGACGCCGTCGACTTCCAGCGTGAGGTGGGCCAGCAGATTCGACCGCAGCACCGGCTGATTGAACGCGACCCGAACCGTGGCGGTCCGCGTCGCGGCGGGGTCGGCCGGCATCGTGATGTCGCCGAGCGAGACGTCCTCGACGGCCAGCGGGCGATAGCGGATGACCGGAAGCGACCCCTCGTCCAATGCCCACGGCCGGAAGAACGGGTGCGTTGAGTCGGCGCCGACCCGAAGCAGGTTGCCGGGCGGGATCTCTTCGGCCGGCACGAACGAGACCGCATCGGGACGGCTCACTTCCCAGACTCCCGCGAGCGCGGGCTCGAGGATGAAAGGCGATCGTTGCAGGGGCCGGCCCACCTGGGCGTCGGTGAAGACGGGCTGGTTGAAGGTCAGCTGAAGGCGCCCGGACCGTTCGATGAGGGCACTGCCACTGGCCCGGAGGACGCGGAGCGGCTCGGGTGCGGTCGTCGTCGGCGACGAACCCGCCCCCCCCGGTCGCGGCGCCATCCAGATGCCGAGGTTGATGGCGGTGATCGCGATCGCCGCGATCCAGAACTGAACTTGCCGCGTGGCTTGCTGACCATGCATGGAGCCGTTCTCCTTTCGTCTCTGAAATGCGGTCGCGTGATGTCCGGGATGCCGGACCGGCGCTGTTCGCATCGTGACCGATTCCATCATTCGCGGCGCGGATCCATCTCCGAACCGCCGAACCACGCCATCGCTCACGGGTTGTCCACACGACGATGCATCCGCACGCGACACACCCGCTCGACGCACCGGGATCCGGGGTCGGGCGGGATGAGGACCACGAACCGTGGTCGGACTCCCTGAGTTGGCGTACTCAAGTCATCGGGCGAGGACGCGACATTGCTGCAGAGATCGACGGCGAACCGCGTCCACCCCGTCCCCGTCTGGGGGGGTCAGTCCTCGACGCGGGTGAACCCGTCGTCCATGTGCGCCTGCCGCGGCGGGCAGTCGTCGGCGACCAGCGTCAGGTGCAGCGATCCGTCGGCGTGGATCGCCCAGTCGTAGAGACCGGGGACGTCGGGACAGACCGGGGCGTCGGCGTCGTTTCGGAACTCGATGACGGACTCGTCTGCGGTCCAGCGACCCGACACCGCCCCCCGCCCGCTCTCGGCGGGTGGCTGCACCGTGAAGGTCCAGTCCTCGCGGAGGTCGAGCGTCAGACCATCGACCTTCGACCGCCACGAGCCGATCACGGTCGCCACGCTCTTCGCCTCGGCGGAACGCGGGGTCATGGTGCAGCCGGCGGAGAGGAGGGTGATCGCGGTCGCGGCCACGGCGAGACCGGAGAAGACGGGACGACGACGAGCGATGTCGAGCAGGCGAGCGGGCATGTGGGAACTCCGGGATGCAAGCCAGAACTTCAGGGACGTCACCGCAGCACGTCGATTCGGCGGCGACGCGACGATCGGACGACGGTAGCCCCCATCCGCAGACTCGACGAGCGAGATCGCGCTCGGATCAGGTGTGATCGCCGTCGCTCTCGGGCCGATGTGATCCTGAGGCCGCGATTCCGAAGACGTGGACGGATGGCACCACGTCCGCCGTCGTGAACGCCGAGGCGGCGCGGGGAGGACGGATGGAGGGGGCTTGGAAAGCGGTCGAGCCGGGGCAGCTCGGACCGGGAGGATCACGGGCACGGCGTCCAGTTGCCGATCAGCAGGCCGAGGTCCGCGGCGGCGATCACACCGTCGCCGTTGAGGTCGCCGAACGGTGGGTTCTGGATGCCCCAGAGCGCGATGAGCAGTCCCAGGTCGCCCGAATCGATGCAGCCGTCGAGGTTGAGGTCGCCGATCGCGATCTCGCAGGCGTCGGGCGTGCCGTTGTCGTCGTCGTCCTCGTCGGTCGCGCCCTCGATGTCGCACGAGTCGGGAACGCGGTTGTCGTTGCAGTCGGTCACCGAGCCGTCGTCGATCGCGCACTCGTCCCAGCGACCGTCGAGGTCGCAGTCGGCCAGGATGCCGGCCGAGATGTCGCACGGATCGGGAATGCCGTTCCCGTCGCAGTCCTCGACCTGACCCTTCAGGATCTCCCAGTAATCGGGGATGCCGTTGCCGTTGCAGTCGTCCTTGCACTCGTCGGGCGTGCCGTTCGAGTCGACGTCGTTGGACGTCCCGTCTGCGATGTCGCAGTTGTCGGGAATCTGGTTGTCGTTGCAGTCCATCGCGAGACCTTCGGCAAGCTCCCAACTGTCGGGAAGGCCGTCGGCGTCGCAGTCGGGCTGGCATTCGTCGGGCACGCCGTCCGAATCGACGTCGTTCGACGACCCGCCGTCGGCTAGGTCGCACGCATCGGGCACGAGGTTGCCGTTGCAGTCGAGGTCCTGCCCGGAGGAGATCTCGTACCCGTCGGGTTCGCCGTCACCGTCGCAGTCGGGATCGCACGAATCCGGTACTCCGTTGCCATCGATGTCGGCAGCGTCGCCCGCGGAGATGTCGCACGCATCCCAGACGCCGTTGGCATCGCAATCGACGATCGGCTTCGGCACGACCACCCGAATCGAGGTCGACGGATCC